>JBKJTQ010000306.1:0-9877 GCA_046589895.1 Sphingomicrobium sp. | reverse complement strand
ACGCATCGCCGCGCGCTTCGAAATCCCGAAACTGGTCGAACGATGCGCAGGCGGGCGACAGCAGGACCGTCTCGCCTGGCTGTGCGTCGCTTGCCGCGGTCCTTACCGCCACGTCGAGGGTACCGCACTCCGCCACCGCCATGTGCGGCTTGAGCAGCTCGGCGAATAATTTACTCGCCTCACCGATCGCATAAGCCTTGCGAACATGCGAAAAATGCGGCGCGCATTCGTCGAGACTGCCGCTCTTCGCCTGTCCGCCCAAAATCCACCGCACCGCCGGAAATGCCGCCAGCGCCGGCGCGGTAGCGGTGGCGTTGGTCGCCTTGCTGTCATTGACGAATAGGACTCCGTCCTTATCGCGGACCCGCTCCATTCGGTGAGGCAGGCCGCCGAAGGTTGCCAGGCCGCGCTCGATCAAATCGTCACCGACGCCGAATTCCCTGCACGTCACCATCGCAGCAGCTGCGTTCTGACGATTGTGCGGACCCTGCAAAGCTGGCCAACCGGCTTGCACGCCGACATCGATATCGTCGATAAACTGGATGAGAGGATCCTCGGCGCCGTCGAGAACGTCCTCGTCGGCCTCGGCGCGGTAATCGACTACCGCGAGCCGCTGCGGCGATTGCATCTCGAACAGGCGGGCCTTCGAGGCGGCATAATCCTCGAACCCGTCATAGCGATCAAGGTGATCCGGGGTGATGTTGAGCAGCACCGCGACGTCGCAATCGAGGCTGTGCGTCAGGTCAAGCTGGTAGCTTGAGAGCTCGAGGACGTAGACGCCGCCTTCGGGAAGCGGGTCCTGCGCGAGGATGGGGAGGCCGATGTTGCCACCCATCAGGCTTGGCACGCCTGCGGTCTGCAAGATGTGGTGGATCAGCGCCGTAGTGGTCGACTTGCCGTTGGTGCCGGTGATCCCGACTACCTTGTGCGGCGGGAGCTCGGGCCGGGCGCGGGCGAATAGTTCGATGTCGCCGATGATCTCGACCCCTGCCTCACGGGCGCGGCTCGCGATCGGGTGGTGGTTAAGGGGGACACCGGGGGTGACGACTAGACTGTCGAACTGGGTGAGGTCGAGGTCGTCGAGGGGAAGGAACTCACCCTCACCCTTTCGCGGCTGCGCCGCTCTTTCCCTCTCCCTGAGGGAGAGGGAGGGGCCCGCCGCGAAGCGGTGGGAGGGTGAGGGCGACTGACCTACTGCATCTCGCGCTGCTTCGACCCGTAATTCATCGTCATCCCACGCTGTCACCCGCGCCCCGCTCGCGAGCAATGCATCGACCGTCGCCCGTCCGCTGCGCGCGAGGCCGAGGACGGCATAATGTTTCCCGGCAAATGCGGTGCTGGTGATCACCTCAGCTTCAGCGTGCTGAGGCCGGCGAGCGCGAGAATGAAGCTGATGATCCAAAAGCGGATCACCACCGTCGGCTCACTCCACCCAAGATGTTCGAAATGATGGTGGATCGGCGCCATCCTGAACACGCGGCGGCCGTAGCGTTTGAACCAGAACACCTGGACGGCGACGCTGACCGCTTCCAGAACGAACAGTCCGCCGACAATCACCAGCACGAATTCATGGTGCGTCGCGACCGCGACCGCGCCTAGCGCGCCGCCCAGCGCAAGGCTCCCCGTGTCGCCCATGAACACCGCGGCGGGAGGCGCATTGAACCACAAAAAGGCCAGCCCCGCCCCGACGATGGCGAGCAGCAGCACGGTCAGGTCGCCCGCGCCCGGAACATGCGGAATACCGAGATAATCGGCATAACGCGCATTGCCGACGAGGTAGGCGATGAGCACGAACGCGACCGAGGCAATGATCACCGGCATCGTCGCCAGCCCGTCGAGCCCGTCGGTGAGGTTGACGCTATTGCCGAACGACACGATCACGAACGCACCGAACGGGATGTACAGCCAGCCAAGGTCGACCACCGGCCCCTGGACGAACGGCAAATAAAGCTGCGTCCCCCCGACGCGGACCATCAGCCAGGTCGCAAATCCCGCTAGCGCGAACTCGAGCAACAGCCGCATCTTGCCGCTCAGGCCGGCGTGGTGCGACTTCTTGACCTTGTCATAATCGTCGAGGAATCCGATCAGTCCGAACCCGGCGGTGACCAGCAGGCACGCCCACACATATGGGCTGTAAACGTCCATCCACAGCATGGTCGAGGTGCCGAGCGCGACGAGGATCAGCAGGCCGCCCATCGTCGGGGTGCCGCGCTTGGCGAGGTGGCTTTGCGGACCGTCGGCGCGGATCGGCTGGCCCTTGCCCTGCGTCGCGCGAAGCCAGCGGATGAACCACGGCCCCATCACCAACCCGATCAGCATCGCGGTGGCGCTCGCCCCACCGGCGCGAAAGCTGATGTAGCGGATAAGATTGAAAATGCCGGGAAAGCCCAGCTGCTCGGCGATCAGGTAGAGCATGGCTCGACCCCTGCCATCGCTTCGACCAGACGCGCAAGCCCGATCGAGTTGGAGGCCTTGACCAGCACCGCGTCGCGCGGGGCGACCAACGCGCGGAGCAGCGCGGTCGCCGCCTCGGCATCCTTGGCACGCTCGATCGACAACGTCCCGTCAAGCGCCTGCTCGAGCGGGTCCATCTCGTCCCCGACGAGGATCAGGCGATCGATTTTTGCGTCCCGTACGGCCGGCGCGAGCGCGGCGTGGAGATCGGCGCCGCCCGGCCCCAATTCGCGCATCGGGCCAAGTATCGCGATCCTGCGCGCCACGTCGCGTTCTTCGCCCAGCGCCTTCAGGGTCGCCGCCATCGACGCGGGATTGGCGTTATAGCTTTCGTCGATCAGAAGATAGAAACCGTCCTGCGCGCGTAGCCGGTGGCGCTCGCCGCGACCCTTCAATCCGCCCATGTCGGCGAGCGCGAGGCCCGCGACCGCGAGGTCGGCGCCGACCGCCTCGACCGCCGCGAGCACCGCGAGCGCGTTCGATACCCAATGCTCGCCGCGCTGCGCGATGGTGAACGTCAATTCGCTTTCGACCAGCCGCGCGGTGACCATGCTTCCGCCATTTTCGGCGCGCACCGCGTGGACCGCGATCACATCGGCCTCGCCCCCGCCAAAGGTGACGATGCGATGGGCGTGGCGCCGCGCGGCATTGAGCAGGCGGTCTCGCTGGGGCGAGTCCTCGGGGATGATCACTACACCGTTGGGTTCGAGCCCTTCGAAGATTTCGGACTTGGCGTCGGCAATCGCCTCGATCGATCCGAGCTGCTCGATATGCGCGGCTGCGATGGTCGTGATCACCGCGACGTGGGGACGCACCAGCCGCGTCAGCGCGGCGATTTCGCCGGCATGGTTCATGCCCATTTCGAGCACTGCATATTCGGAATTGCGCGGCATCCGCGCCAGGCCCAGCGGGACGCCGGTATGGTTGTTGTAGCTTTTGACCGAGCGATGGACCTTGCCGCAGGCGAACCGGTCGAGCGCGGCGAACAGCGCCTCCTTGGTCGAGGTCTTGCCGACGGAACCGGTGACGCCGATCACCGCTCCGTCCATCCGCGCGCGCGCCGCGATGGCGAGTCCGGTCAGCGCCTGCGCGACATCGCGAACGAGCACGTGCGGCCCCCAATTCGAATCGGCTCCCGCCTGGCTGACCAGCGCGCCCGCCGCGCCCGCCGCGAACGCCCTGGCGACGAACTGGTGGCCGTCGGTGATGCTTCCCGTCATCGCCACGAACAGGTCGCCCGCCCCGACCTCGCGGCTGTCGAAGGTCACGCCCATGACCTCGAACGGCGCGCTCGCTCGGCCTCCGGTCGCGGCCTCGATTTCCGATGAGGTCCAAAGAGTCACGCCGCGCAATCCCGTGCCACGCTGACGTCGTCGAACGGCAGGACGCGTTGATTCTCTCCGGCGCCGACGATCTGGCCCTGCTCATGGCCTTTGCCCGCGATCAGCACGATGTCGCCGCCGCGCGCCATTGCCAGTGCGGCGGCAATCGCGTCGCGGCGATCGCCGATCTCGCACGCACCGGGCGCGCCTTCAAGCAACGCGCGCCGGATCGCGGCGGGGTCTTCGCTGCGTGGATTGTCGTCGGTGATGATCACCACGTCGCTCAGCCGCGCAGCAACCGCGCCCATTACGGCGCGTTTGCCCTCGTCTCGGTCGCCCCCCGCGCCGATCACGGTGATCAGCCGACCCGCAACGTGAGGGCGGAGCGCGGCAATTGCGGCTTCGACCGCGGCGGGGGTGTGGGCATAATCGACATAGACCGGGGCGCCGTCACGGCTGATCACCGCGCGCTCAATTCGTCCGCGCACCGGCGCTAAGCGGCCCATGCTGATCAGCGTCGTCGCCCACTCGCCGCCAGTAGCGAGCACCAGCCCCGCCGCCACGAGCACGTTGGCCGCCTGATAGGCCCCGATCAGCGGCAGGATTAGCTGATGTTCCTTCCCCGCGTGCCGAAGCATGAGCTGCTGTCCGAGTGCGGTCGATTTGCGGCCAACGAGCGTGACCGTCTCGCCCGCCTCGCCGACCGTGATCAGCTTGAGTCCGCGAGCCGTGGCCCGCGCGATCACTTCCCCCGACCGCGCGTCGTCGGCCCACACCACCGCCGCGCCATCGTCCGCGACGACTTCCTCGAACAGGCGCATCTTGGCGGCGAAATAATCTTCCATGTCGGCATGATAATCGAGATGGTCGCGCGACAGGTTGGTGAATGCCGCCGCCTTCACCGGCACCCCCTCGGCGCGAAACTGATCGAGCCCGTGCGACGAAGCTTCATAAGCGACATGGCTGATCCCCATCCGCCGCATCCCCGCCATATTGGCAAGGAAGGTCACCACATCGGGACTGGTCAGCCCGGTCTTGACCTGATCGTCGGCGGTAGTCACCCCGAGCGTCCCGATCGAGGCCGAGCGATGCCCCGCCATGCGCCACAATTGCCGCGCCATTTCGACGCTCGACGTCTTTCCGTTGGTCCCGGTGACCGCGACGATCGTACCGGGATAGGGCGCGTAATATTTGGCGGCGAGCGCGGCGAACGCTTTGCGCGGCTTTGCGGCGGCGATGTGCGCGGCACCCTCGACCTTTGCTTCGCTCCGCGCCACCACCGCGACCGCGCCGCGCTGGACCGCCTCGCCAATAAAGTCTTCGCCGTCGAAGCGCGCGCCCTTGAACGCGCCGAAAACATTGCCCGGCGCGACTTGGCGATGGTCGAGCGCAAAGCCCGTCACTTCGACATCATCGACGATGCCGGCAAGATCGCCCAATCGCATGGGCCTTACTCGCCTTTTTCGTGGATGTAGGGAAGCACCTCGGCCATGTTCGGCTCGCGCTTCTTGTCGGGCCTGACGCCGAGCATCGGCGCGATCCTGCTGACGGTCTTCGACACCACCGGGGCGACGTTCCACCCCGCGGTGTGGAAGCCGTAAGTGTCCTTGGTCGCTTTCGGATCGTCGAGCATCGCGACGATCACGAAGCGCGGCTCTTCCATCGGGAACACCCCGGCAAAGGTCGTCACCACCGCGCTCGACGTGTAACGGCCGCCGACCAATTTCTCCGCGGTCCCGGTCTTGCCGCCGACGCGATAGCCCGGCGCGTCGGCTTTCCTGCCGGTGCCCTTGGTCACCACCAGCCGCAGCAACGCGCGCAGCTTGTAGCTGGTGTCCTCGCTGAACACGCGGCGCCCGGGGCCAACCTTATGCCCGGCCTCGACCTTGAGCAGCGTTGCGGGGCGGAAGATTCCGCCGTTGAACAAGGCCGCATAACCGCTCGCAAGATGGAGCGGGGTGACCGCGATGCCGTGGCCGTAACCGACGGTGAGCGTCTCGATCAGATTCCAATTCTTGCCCGGGGTCAGCGTCCGCCCGCGCTCACGAAGTTCAATCTCGACCTTGTCGAGGAAGCCCATTTTCTTGAGGAACGCCTGCTGACGGACCGATCCCAATTGTTGCGCGATCTGTGCGGTGCCGATGTTCGAGCTTTCCATCATGATTTCGGCGACCGAACAGGCGCGGCCGAACGGATGCGTATCGTTGATCGTCCGCCCGGCGATGTGCAGCTGGCGCGGGCAATTGTACATTTGGCCCATCGACTTCACCACGCCCGAATCCATCGCCATCGCGACGGTGAACGGCTTAAAGGTCGAACCTAGCTCATACACCCCGAGCGTCGCCCGGTTGAAGCGCGCCTCCGGCGTGCCATTGCCCGCGGCATTGGGGTTGAGCTGCGGCAGCGAGGTCATCGCCAATATCTCGCCGGTGTGGATGTTCATGATGATCCCGGCAGCGCCGATCGCCGAAAACTCGGTCACCGCGGCCTGGAGCTCATGCTCGAGCGCTTGCTGGACCGGGCTCGAGATCGACAGCTTGAGCGGGGTGCCGCGCTGGCCCTGGTCGATCAACCGGTCGTTGAACGCGCGTTCGACCCCCGCGCTGCCATTGCCGTCGACGTCGGTATAGCCCAGCACATGCGCCGCAAGCGCGGTCTGCGGGTAAAGCCGGTCTGGTTCGCGCGACAGCGCCAGCCCCGGCTCGCCGAGCGCATTGATCGCGTCGACCAGCCCCGGCGCGGCGCGGCGGCGGAGATAGTAAAATTTGCGCTTCGAGCGGAGCATCGCGAGATAGGTGGCGGCGTTTTTTTCGGGCATCAGCTGGGCGAGTTTCTGCGCCAGTGCGAACTTGGCGCCGATGATTTGCGCCGGCTGCAATCCGATCGTCCACGCGTCGATCGTCAGCGCCAGCGACTGTCCGTCGCGATCGACCACGTCGCCGCGTTCGGGGGCTAGGTCGATCGCTCCGCCCTTGCGCCCGGCATGATCCCCAAACGCCGCGAGATAGATTAGCCGCAGGACGATGAAGCCAACGATGGCGCCATAGATGATCATGCCGATCATCAGTCGCTGGTGCATCACGGCGAGGATCTGGCGGCGCTGTCCGACGAGGCGGAGCCGCTCGGGCCGTGCGACGAGAGCGGGAGTCGGAGCATTCATCAGCGGGAGCCGGGATCCTTGGTGGATTTGGTGATTCGGATGTCGCCCGCGCCGCTGTCGCTTTTGGTTTTCGACCCGGCGCCCGCCAAGGGGCCGAGCGGATCAGCAGTCGCGGTTTTGACCGGCTTTGACGCAGTGACAGGCTTGAGCCTGGCGGCCGGCTTGGTCGCGTCAGCGATCGACTTTTCGGCGGGCATGGGGGCCGCGCGCACCGGCTTCGGCTCGGGTTTCGCAAAGCTCGCGACATGCATCATGTCACCGAGCGGGCGCGAAGCACGCGTCGCCGCGGGAGCGCTGCCGTCGTCATTGGTTACGACCGGCTCACTCCGCACCGGCGCCGGGGCGGCGGCATAGACCAACGGGGCTTCGATTGCCGGGGTCGGGTCGGGCTTGACCAGCGTCGCGAGCTGGAACGAGCTTTCGACGAATTGGTCGGCCGAGGGCGCCGACAGACGGATCACCTTGACGTTCCACCGCTCAAGCTGTGCGAGGCGTCCGCGCGTGCCGATTTCGGTGTTGAGCAAGCGAATGTCGCGCTGCGCGAGGACGATCTTATTCTCGACCGACTCAAGCGCGGCCCGCTCGGAAGCGACGCGCAGGCTGACCAGGTAGCAGCCGAGCGCGGCGCTGGCGATCGCGCCGACCATGAATACCGACTTCAATCCTTGCGCGCTCATGCCGCTTTCTCCTGGTCCCACGCGGGCGCATCGGTACGGACAGCGGTTCTGAGCCGGGCCGAGCGCGCGCGCGGGTTACGAGCCAGCTCGCCGTCCGATGGGGACAGCGGCTTGGCGACTGATGCGAAACTGGGACTTGGCCCCGCGCTGGCCAGCGGGCGATGCCGCGATCCCGCTGGCGTGGCGCCGCTGCGCGTCCGCAGGAAGCGCTTGACGATGCGGTCCTCGAGGCTGTGGAAAGTCACCACGGCGAGCCGCCCGCCCGCGCGAAGAGAACGCTCGGCGGCGCGAAGCCCGGCCTCAAGCTCGTCGAGTTCGGCATTCAGATGAATACGGATAGCCTGGAAAGTGCGCGTCGCGGGGTCGCTCTTCATCCCGGCATGATGGCCGAGCGCTTTGCGCACCAGCGCAGCAAGCTCCGCGGTGCGGGTCAGGGGGCGCGCGGCGACGATCGCGCGGGCGACGCTGCGCGCACGCGGTTCCTCGCCATAGTCGCGGATGACGCGCGCAATCTCGGCTTCCTCGGCTTGGTTGAGAAAGTCGGCGGCGCTTTGCCCCGACTGGCTCATCCGCATGTCGAGCGGGCCGTCGTTGGAAAAAGAGAAGCCGCGTTTCGCCTGGTCGAGCTGCATCGACGAGACGCCGATGTCGAGCGTCACGCCATCGACCGGCAACAGGTCGCGGTTGCGCAGCGCCTGCTCCATCTGGCTGAAGCGTTCCTCGATCAGCGTCAGGCGCGGGTCCGGAACGAGTGAGCGGCCGTTCGCAATCGCATCCGGATCGCGATCGAAACCGATCACTCGCCCCGCCCCCGCCCCAAGCAGGGCGCGGGCATAACCCCCTGCTCCGAAGGTGCCGTCGACGATTGTCTCGCCCTGGGTAATGGCGAGACCGGCGACCACCTCCTCAAGGAGTACCGGGACATGGGCCTCCCCAACCGATTGCGTGGCAATGCTCACAGCCCGCGTTCCTCAAGCCGGAAGCGGGCGATATCCTTCATATCTTCGGGAATGTTGGCGTCGGCGAGGAATAGGCTGGGGTTCCACAGCTGGAACGTCTCGCCGACCCCGATGAACAATGCGAGATTCTCGATTTCGCTTTTGCGGCGCATCATCGGCGGAATGATCACGCGGCCGCTCGAATCGTAAGGCACCTCTTCGGTCGCGCCGAACGCCATCATTGTGCGACGGGCATATTCAAGGTCGGCTGACGGGTCGGTTTCCTGCTTTTCGAGCAAGCGCTCGAGCTTGGCATGCTTGAGCGCGGCATAGGCCGGATCGTAAGCCGAGAGCGCGGTGAAATGGTCGTGCTTGGCAAGGACGATATTTCGGGCATCGCCGCGGCGCTCGATCACTGCGCGCAGAAAGGCGGGCACGGAAACGCGACCCTTCGCGTCCACCGCGTTCAAAGCACTGCCTTGGAACAGATGCTCTAGTGCCACGACCCACTCCGCCAGCGTTGACCTGCTCAAGCGTGCGGCACAGCTTCCCCGTCGGCGGAATCACGGTAATCCGTGCGCCGCCGTCTCGTTCGGCCTGAAATGCCGAATCTGACCAGGTATGCCCCGCGCTACAGTCGATGTTGGTAACTCAACCAACCGCGGGATACAATGGGTTTTCATGCCATATTTAGGGAATTCATGCCCAATGGCGGATTTACGTCATATTCTTAAGCGTATTTAATCTTTCGTTCCACGCATGTTCTTGCTGAACAAGCCTGTGGATAAGTATGTGTAAAGTATCGAGCGCGTCGCTGACTAACGAGACTCGGGCCGACTCAGTTCGGCCATCATCAGGTTCAAACGCCCATCGGCGCCATCCCCTTCGCCCATGATGAAGTCGGCGTCGCCGATCACGCTTGCCTCGCCTCGCCCGACCCGGCACCGCGCGATCAGCCCGCCTTCGCGCACTTCGCATGCCGTATCGATAGCGCGAAGGCTCGCCTCCCCCGCTTTGTCGAACCCGAACCCGAGCCCCCAATGCTCCAGCAACCCGGTGTCGGCGAAGTCGGGCGGCGGGCGCAGTGGGTCGCCGAGCGGACGGCGGCTCTCCCATTTGAGCCGCGGATCGGCGAGCAACACGATCCGCCCTCCGCGACGCACCCAGGCATCAAGCTCAACCAGCACCTCCGCGGGTTGCGCGCGCGGATGCGCCATCAGGAGCTGCGACTCGTGCTTGAGGCTCGCCGCATTGGCGATCGCGATCGGAACGATGATATAGTCTCGCTCGATTCGCTCGATCGCTACCGATTTTGGGGTATCGAGC
>JBKJTQ010000216.1:0-2699 GCA_046589895.1 Sphingomicrobium sp. | reverse complement strand
CTTCCGCCGGGGATGCGCCCGATAGGCGGACGAGCTCATCGACCCCGACCGCGACCGGGCCGAGCAGATCGACCACCTGCCGACGCTGGTCGTCGCCGGGCTCGGCCACCGGTTCGAACGGCGCGCTCGGCTCGGCCACGCGCGCGGTCACCGATGGGCGAATCGCCTCGATCACGTCGGCGGCGCTCTGGACGAGAGTGGCGCCGTCGCGGATCAGCTGGTTGCAGCCCTGCGCGCGCGGATCAAGCGGAGATCCCGGAACCGCCATAACTTCGCGCCCGGCTTCCGCGGCTAACCGAGCGGTGATCAGCGACCCCGAGCGCGGTGCGGCCTCGACCACCACCGTGCCCGCCGCCAGCCCGGCGATGATCCGGTTGCGATAGGGGAAATGGCGCGCGCGCGGCTCGGTCCCCGGGGGCATTTCGGCGATCAACAGTCCGCGCTCGGCGATTTCGGTTTGGCGCGCGGCATTCTCGGGCGGATAAGCCACATCGACCCCGCCCGCGATCACCGCGATGGTCCCGGTTTCGAGCGACCCGTCATGCGCCGCGCTGTCGATCCCCCTCGCCAGTCCCGAGACTACGCTGACCCCCTCGCGGCCCAGTTCATACGCCAACCCGCGCGCAAAGCGGCACGCCGCGGCGCTGGCGTTGCGCGCCCCGACGATTCCCACCATCGGCCGCTCAAGCAGGTCGAGACGACCCTTGACCATGATCAGCGGCGGCGCATTTTCGAGCTCGGCGAGCGCGCGCGGATAAAGCCCCTGCCCGATCGATAGAAAGCGCGCGCCAAGCGCTTCGACCGCGGCAATCTCGCGCTCGGCGGCCGCAATCGGATAGAGGCTCGGCGCCTTGCCCCCGCCACGCCGCGCGAGGTCGGGGATCGCGGCAAGCGCCTCACTCGCGCCCCCGAAGCGGATCAAGAGCTGACGAAACGCGATCGGCCCAATGCCTGGCGTGCGGATCAACCGCAGCCGGTCGAGCAAATCCTGACTCACGCCTTGGCGCGACCGACGCGGGGCTCGCTGCCCGCCATCAGCCGGCGAATATTGTCGCGATGCTTCCAGATCACGAGCAAAGCGAGCCCGAGCAGCAGCGGGAAGCGCAGTTCGTCGCCAATCACCCCCGCGGTGACCGGCGCGCTTGCCGCGGCGGCGATCCCGGCGACCGACGAAATACGCATGATCAGCAGCAGCGCGATCCACACGCTCGCATAGGCCAATGCCGCGATCGGCAGCAGCGCGGCGAGGATGCCGAGAAAGGTCGCCACCCCCTTGCCGCCCATGAACCGCAGCCACACCGGATATAGGTGCCCGATCAGCACCCCCGCGGCAGCGTGAAGTTCGAACCCTGGCCAATATCGCTGCGCCAGCCACACCGCCAACATGCCCTTCGCCGCATCGAGCAGCAGCGTCGCCGCGGCGAGCCCCTTCGACCCGGTGCGAAGCACGTTGGTCGCGCCGATGTTACCGGAACCGATTTCGCGAATATCCCCCTTCCCCGCAATCCGCGTGAGCAGCAGCCCGAACGGGATCGAGCCGAGCAGATAGGACACGCCAAGGACGAGGAGGATCGCGCTATTCATCGCGCAAATGGGTAGCAGAAGGAGCCGCGCCCGCAACAATCTCCTTCACTTCATTGTGAGCTTGCAGGCGAACAGCCGCCCCGCCATCACGCCTTCATGACCCCCACCGCTCCCATCCTGTTCTTTGATTCGGGGATTGGCGGGCTGTCGGTGCTTGGGCCGACGCACGCGCTGCTGCCGACCGCGCCGATCGTCTACGCCGCCGACAGTGCGGCCTTCCCTTATGGCACCCGTTTCGAAGCCGAGATCGCGGTGCGCGTTCCGGCGTTGCTCGGGCGGTTGGTCGAGCGCTACAAGCCGCGGCTCGCGGTGATTGCGTGCAACACCGCCTCGACCATCGCGCTCGATCATGCCCGCGCCGCGCTCGACATCCCCGTGGTCGGGACCGTCCCCGCAATCAAGCCCGCCGCGCTGCTCAGCCGAAGCCGCGTGATCGGCGTGCTCGGAACCGCAGCCACGGTTCGCCAGCCCTACGTCGACGACCTCGCCGCGCGCTTCGCCAGCGATTGCACCGTCATCCGCCACGGCAGCCCCGAACTGGTCGAGCTGGCCGAGGCCAAGCTTGTCGGAGTCGCGATCGACCCCGCCGCGATCGCCGCCGCGCTTGCCCCGATGCGCGCCGCCGAGCACGGTCAAGCGATCGACGTGATCGTCCTCGCCTGCACCCATTTTCCCTTGCTTGCCGAGGAAATCGCCGCCGCCTGGCCGGGGGTCGCGCTGGTCGATGGCGGTCCCGGAATCGCGCGCCGTATCGCCCACCTTACCGCCGGACAGCCGTGGCCCGGCGAGGCTCCGCCCGGCATCGCCCTATTCACCGCGCCCCCGCCTGCCGCGCTCGCCGCCGCGCTCGCCCGCTTCGGGCTTGACGAGGTGGTCACGCTTTAAATGTGGAATTTCCCGCTTAGCCTTTGTAAAGGCGTCCCGAGCGAAGGGACCGCATTGGACTATCAAGGCATCTTCAGGGCGGCAATCGATCGTCTCCACGACGAGGGGCGCTATCGCGTCTTCATCGACATTTTGCGCACCAAGGGCAGCTATCCCAGTGCGCGTTGCTTCGCCGGACATAATGGCCCTAAGCCGATCACCGTATGGTGCTCGAATGATTATCTCGCGAT
>JBKJTQ010000048.1:0-2798 GCA_046589895.1 Sphingomicrobium sp. | reverse complement strand
TTTCACGTTTCAGATGTCGCCGGGCCGAGTGTGGATTCCTCCGAAGAAAGGTTTCGCTCTTCGGCAACCGAATTAGTCGAAGCAGCAACCGCCGCTCATCTTGAACAATCGGTGATTGATAACATCTGCTGTTCCGAGACCCTGAATTTCGAGTATTCAAACCTTCGAATCATGCTCAAGAAGGATGCATGGGCGAAAGGTTACGAAAGAAGTTTTATTGTAAGGCACGAAGCCCATCGGTTGGAGCAATGGGAAGACTCTTAGTGTTTCCCTGACCCTTCTTCGCTAACCGAGCGGACATTCAGCGTCCGTATCCCCTCGCTTCGAGTTGGCAGTCACACGCTTTCCAACACCCGCAACCGTCCCACCCCCTCATGCCGCGCCCCAATCCGTATCTCGATGTCGTGGCCGAGCGCCTGGAGGCACTCCTCGAGCTTCGCCTGGCTGATGTCATCGAGTTTGCCGCGGGTGATGAGAGAAAGTTTGGGTTGGGAGACTGGCATCAGCGTTGCCGCCTGGCGCTGGGTGAGGCCCATTTCGGCGATTGAAACGGTGATGCGGATCGCAAGCTTGGCCTTGGCAATGAAGGCTGGGTTGAGATTGAGCTCGTCGAGCACGCTGCTTCCGGCTGGCGTGATAGTGCGTTCGATCATGATGGCTTCCTCTTGGCTTTCGATTGGGCGGCTTCGATCTTGCGCACTTTCGGTCAGGCGCGCCTCGATTGTTTGCCTATCGGGGCGCGGTAGGTTGCGACCCTTGGTCGACTTCTTCTTGAAGCAATGCAGTACATAAACGACCTCATCGAAATGGGCGGTGTAGATGGCGCGACAGGTGTCGCCATCGTCGTTTTCGAGCACTTCGATCGTTGTTGGCTTGAAGCCGCTCAAGGTCTTGGCATCTTCGTACCGCCTTCCATTCTGTGCGAGCCCAAGCGCGAAACCGAATGTTCGCTGGACGTCCCCCGGCATCGACATCAAGTTTTTCTTGCTGCTTCCGCACCAGTCCAGCGCCTTGTCATCCATTGCGATCCTTCTAATTCGGCAAACAGATTAATACCGGAAAAGGTATCAGAATGTCAAGGGTTATTGGTGTCCGCCTTGCCTCTTTCCCCCTTCCGCGCTATGCGCGCGGTCGTCTGGCGGGGTTGGCCCGGGGCGGCTCGCTTTTTGCTTGTCGGAGGAAGGGTGAAGCTTTGCTTCGCTCAGGCCCTCGTGCTGGCGATGAAGTAGCCGGTCCTCGATCCGATCCCGACGGTGCCTTGTCGCCATGGGGGCGACGGGGCGGATCGGGTTTCACCAAGTCCGCTCGACGGAAGCCGACCATGTTGGTCCGGCCAGCGGCCGAAACGCTTATACTGGAAGACATTATTTTATGGCCACTACGGCATTTCCGAGCCGCGACGATTTCGCGGCGATGCTCAACGAAGCCCTTGGCGGCGAGAATGAATCCTTCGAAGGCAAGGTCGTCAAGGGGATCGTAACCGGGATCGAAAATGACCTAGCGGTGATCGATGTCGGGTTGAAGAGCGAAGGCCGCGTCCCGTTGCGCGAATTCGCCATGCCCGGCCAGAAGGCCGAACTCAAGGTCGGCGACGAAGTTGAAGTCTATGTCGATCGCGTCGAAAATTCGGCCGGCGAAGCGATGCTCAGCCGCGATCGCGCGCGCCGCGAAGCCGCGTGGGACAAGCTTGAGAAGGAATTTGAAAAGGGCGAGCGCGTCGACGGGACGATCTTCGGCCGGGTCAAGGGCGGCTTCACCGTCGACTTGGGCGGCGCGGTGGCGTTCCTTCCCGGAAGCCAGGTCGACATCCGCCCGGTGCGCGACGTCGGGCCGCTGATGGATTTGCTCCAGCCGTTCCAGATCCTCAAGATGGACCGTCGCCGCGGCAATATCGTTGTGTCGCGCCGCGCGATCCTTGAGGAAACTCGCGCCGAGCAAAGGTCGGGGCTGATCCTCAGCCTCGAGGAGAATCAGGTCATCGAAGGCGTGGTCAAGAACATCACCGATTATGGTGCGTTCGTCGATTTGGGCGGGATCGACGGCCTGCTCCATGTCACCGACATCAGTTACAAGCGCGTCGGGCATCCTTCGGAAGTCATCAATATCGGCGACACGGTCAAGGTGCAGATCATCCGCATCAACCGCGAAACGCAGCGCATTTCGCTCGGCATGAAGCAGCTCGAGAGCGATCCGTGGGAGGGCGCCGCGGCCAAATATGCGATCGAGGGCAACTTCACCGGCCGCGTCACCAACATCACCGAATACGGAGCGTTCGTTGAGTTGGAGCCGGGCATCGAGGGCCTCGTCCATGTCAGTGAGATGAGCTGGACCAAAAAGAACGTCCACCCGGGCAAGATTGTCAGCACCAGCCAGGAAGTCGAGGTTAAGATCCTCGAAGTCGATGAGGAGAAGCGCCGCATTTCGCTCGGCCTCAAGCAGGCCCAGTCGAACCCGTGGGCCGACTTTGCCGACAAGCATCCGGTCGGCACGCAGGTTGCGGGCGAGGTCAAGAATTCGACCGAATTCGGGCTGTTCGTCGGGCTTGATGGCGATGTCGACGGCATGGTCCACATGTCGGACATCGCGTGGGGCGTGTCGGGCGAGGAAGCCCTGGCGTTGCACCATAAGGGCGAGAGCGTGACCGCGGTCGTGCTCGACGTCGATGTCGAAAAGGAGCGCATCTCGCTCGGCATCAAGCAGCTCGAGCGCGGCGGTGTTGCCGTGGGCGGCGGCGCTGCCGGCGCGACCGGCGGCGCGAACAAGGGTGAAACGGTCACCGTGACCGTGCTCGAAGTGCG
>JBKJTQ010000103.1:0-4252 GCA_046589895.1 Sphingomicrobium sp. | reverse complement strand
GGGCGGCGCGACCGGATCGGCGGTGCGCGGCGTCACGTCGATCGGCTGCTGCGGCGGAATCTGGCGCTGCTCGGGCGGCTTGGGCGCATCGTCTTCGGTCATGCCCTGCTTGAAGCTTTTGAGCCCCTTGGCGACATCGCCCATCATCGCCGAAAAGCGATTGCCGCCGAACAGCAGGAGCAGGATGACCGCGAAGATGAGAATGTGCCAGAGGCTAAAACCGCCCATGTGAAGGACTCCGCTCAATTTGATGTGCAAAGCCGACCTTAGGCTTCCTCGTCGTCACTTGCCAGTTCAAGCTGAAGCGCTTCCTCATCGAGCGGGTCGAGCAGCCCCGCGGCCTTCAAATCGTCGATCCCCGGCAAATCATTGCGCGAACCGAGCCCGAAATGGGCCAAAAACTCAATCGTTGTCGCATAAAGCAAGGGTCGGCCCGGCCCCTCGCGCCGCCCCGCGGTCCGTACCCACCCCGCCTCCATCAGCACGTCGAGCGTGCCCTTCGAAATCTGGACTCCGCGAATCGCCTCGATCTCGGCGCGGCTGACGGGTTCGTGATAGGCGATAATCGCGAGCGTTTCGGTCGCGGCGCGCGACAGGCGGCGCGGCTCCTCGCGCGTGCGGCGCAGGATATGCGCGAGGTCGGGAGCGGTCTGGAAATGCCACCGCCCGCCGCGCTCGACCAGCTCCACGCCGTGCCCGCTATAGGTCGCGGCTAGGCTAGTCAGCGCCTCGGCGACGTCGCCCTCTCCCGCATAAGCGCCAATCTCCTCGGACGAGAGCGGCGAGGCCGAGGCGAACAGGGTCGCTTCGACCGCGCGGATAAATTCGTCGATCATGCCAGCCTGCGCAAGCGAAGGTCATCGAACGGCGCGTCCTGCGCCAGCTCGACGCGCCCCTGCCGCGACAGTTCGAGCACGGCGACGAACGAGCTCGCCAGCGCCGAGCGGCGGTAGGCGGGGTCGCTGGTGATCGGAAGAAACGCTTCGAGCGTGGTCCAGTCGAGCGCTTCGCCGAGCAGCGCCGCGAGCCGCGCGATCGCATCCTCCAATGTCATCACCGCGCGCAACGCCACGACGTGCATCGCCGGCTGGGTGCGCGCCTTGACCCGGCCGTATGCCGCGTAGAGGTCAAACGCACTCGCGGTCCACGCGGACTTGCGCACCAGCCGCAGGCCCTCGGGCCCGCCGTGAACAAACACGTCGCGGCCGATGCGGTCGCCCCCCATCAGCCGCGCCCCTGCGTCGCGCATCGCGTCCAAGCGCTGGAGCCGAAGCTGGAGCCGAAGCGCAAGCTCCTCGGGGCTCGGGTCGGCGGTCGGATCGCTGGGCAGGAGGAGGCATGATTTGAGGTAAGCGAGCCACGCCGCCATGACGAGATAATCGGCGGCGATCTCAAGCCTGAGCGACTTGGCCCGCTCGAGATACGCCAGATATTGCTCGACCAGAGCGAGGATCGAAATGGCGTGGAGATCGACCTTCTGCGCCCGCGCGAGGGTCAGCAACAGATCGAGCGGCCCCTCCCACCCGTCGAGCGACAGAGTGAGTGTGTCGCCGGGCGGCGCGTGAAAGAAATCGGAATCCATAGGGACACACTGTCATCGCGAGCGAGCCGAAGCAATGACGGCTAGACCAGCGCCAGCAGCGCATCCCTCTTCGCCACCGCTTCGGCAAAATCCATTTCGTCATCGGGGGTGAAACGCATCGCCATGGCGCGCGCCAGTCGCGCTTCGGCTTCGGGGGTGAGCCCGCCCACCGCCTTGGCGACGATCACCATATTGTCCATCTTGCCGTCGCAGTGGAGTGCGACGTCGCAGCCCGCGGCGACGCAGGCCGCGGCGCGCTGGCCATGATCGCCGCTGAGCGCCTCCATGCCAATGTCGTCGCTCATCAAAAAGCCGTCGAAGCCGATCCGTTCGCGGATGATGTCGTGGATCACGACCGGCGATTGCGAGGCGGGGCGGTCCGCGTCCCATACAGTGTAGAGCAAGTGGCTGGTCATCCCCATCGCCGCGTCGCGCAAGCGCTCGAACGGTTCGATGTCGATGCTGAGCAATTCCTCGCCGGCGTCGACCACCGGCAATTCCTGGTGGCTGTCGACCAGCGCGCGGCCATGCCCGGGGATATGCTTGATCACCCCGAGCACACCCGCCGATGCGAGCCCGTCGAGGATCGCGCGGCCGAGCGCGGAAACCTGCATCGGGTTCGACCCCAATGCGCGGTCGCCGACGATGTCGGTCGCGCCGGGCTGGCGCACGTCGAGCATCGGCAGGCAGTTGATCGTCACCCCGGCCTCGTGAAGCATTAGACCCAGCGCCCGGGCATTGACCCGCGCCGCTTCGATCGCCGACGGCGGCGCTACCTGATACAATCGGTCGAACGCCTCGCCGCTCGGAAAGGCCTGCCACTCGGGCGGCCGCATCCGCGCCACACGTCCGCCTTCCTGATCGATCAGGATCGGGACTTCGTCATGGCCTTCAAGGGTGCGCAGCGCATCGGTCAGCCGCCGCAGCTGATCGCGCGTTTCGATGTTGCGGCGGAACAATATGTACCCCGCCGGCCGCGCGTCGCGGAAGAAAGCGGTCTCGCCGACGCTGAGCATGGTCCCGGCAAGCCCGTAGATCGCCGCCTGCATCACCTGACCACCAGGCAGCTTTCGCCAGCGGCCTTCATCGCATCGCAGGCGGCGCGGGTCTGTTCGGTCGATCCGACCGCGCGCAGACGATGGACCACCTTGCCATTGACCGTCGCGCTGACCACCGACTTGCCCAGCGACGCGACCTCGGGGAAGCGGCTCGACAGCATTCCCCACGCGGTCTCGGCCTTGATCGTCGAGCCGTAGGCGCCAAGCTGGATCGTCGGGCCGGGCGTCGCGGGTGCATCATCGGGAGCTGGCTCCCTGGTCTCGTTGGGCGGGAGCTTCTTGGGCGCAGGTTCGGCCGGGGCGCCGGGAACGGGCTCGGGCGGGGGCGCGTCGACGCCTGACGGAAGCTTGTTCATGTCGAGCACCGAATCGGGATCCTCACCCGCGCTGGTTTCGAACGCGGTCTCGCTTTCGCCCGCGACGTCGAGCCCGCCGGGGTCGTCGGGCTTGACCTTGTAGGCGCCCGGCTCGGCACGGATGAGTTCGGGCGCGCCGATTACCGGCGCGTCGCGGCGGCCAAGCCAGAAAAACGTCCCCGCGACGACCGCCGCGGCGATCATGACCATCAGCAAGGCGACTAGCATCTTACTAGCCGAAACGCCGCGCGGGCCGTCCTCGTCGTCGACCGCTTCGAGCCACGGCAGCGCCTGATCGTCATATAGTCGGCCGTCGCTCATCATCGCCCCTTCGTCACTTGCCATGTTCGCGCTCGCCTATCCTAGAAGACAGGCCGCGAAAGGGGAGCGTTATTTTCGTCAATGAAGCCGCGTCCCGCCGTCAGCGCATTTCCTCGGCCGCCTCGACGCCCATCAATCCGAGGCCCGAACGGATGATCCGCGCGACCCCGCGCGCAAGCTCGAGCCGGGCCCGGGTGAGGTCGGGCCGATCCTCGATCAGGATGCGCCGCGCGGGGTCGTCATTGCCGCGATTCCACAAGCTGTGGAACGCCGATGCGAGGTCGTTGAGGTAGAAAGCGATGCGATGCGGCTCGTGGGCCAGCGCCGCAGCCTCGATCGTGCGCGGAAATTGCGCGGCGAGCTTGACCAAAGCCAATTCCTCGGCGTCGAGCAGGGTCAGGTCGGCGGGCGTGTCGAGCGAGACTCCTATCTCGCTTGCCTTGCGCTGGAGCGATGCGATCCGCGCATGGGCGTATTGGACGTAGAATACCGGATTGTCCTTCGACGCCTCGACCACCTTGGCGAAGTCGAATTCGAGCGGCGTGTCGGCGCGCTTGGTCAGCATGATGAACCGCACCACGTCCTTACCGACTTCGCGCACCACCTCGGCCAGCGTCACGAAATTGCCCGAGCGCTTGGACATTTTGACCGGCTCGCCGGCGCGCAGCAATTTCACCATCTGGACGATCTTGACGTCCAGATCGACCCGCCCGTCGGTCAGCGCGGTCACCGCAGCCTGCACCCTCTTGACCGTCCCGGCATGGTCGGCGCCCCAGATGTTGACCAGATGATCGGCCTTCTCGGCCTTCTGCAGGTGATAGGCCGCGTCGCCGCCGAAATAGGTCCAGCTGCCGTCCGACTTCTTCAGCGGCCGGTCCTGATCGTCGCCGAACTGGGTCGACTTGAACAAGGTCAGCTCGACCGGCTCCCAATCG
>JBKJTQ010000214.1:0-6338 GCA_046589895.1 Sphingomicrobium sp. | reverse complement strand
CGAAGCCCGCGCTCGACCTGCTCAAGACCCACCTCGACCCCAACAACCACAATGGTGCGGTCTTCCTGGGACTTAACGGGCTGGTCGTCAAAAGCCATGGCGGGGCGAATTACAAGGGCGTCGCCAACGCCATCAACGTCGCCGCTTCAATGGTGCGCAACGACATCACGCGCAAGATCGGCGAGGATCTCGACAAATTCCGCGCCCATGCTTTCTCCGGCGAGGCCGCCGAATGAGTGTCAAATCCGTAATCCGCGGGACCGGCTCGGCGCTCCCCAAGCGCCGCGTCGACAATGCCGAACTCGCCGCTTTGGTCGATACGTCCGACGAATGGATCGTCTCGCGAACGGGAATTCGCAGCCGTTACATTGCCGGTGAAGGAGAAACCACCGCGACGCTCGCCACCGACGCCGCGCGCAACGCACTCGAGGCCGCCGGACTCGACGCGTCGAATATCGGGCTGATCGTCCTTGCCACCGCTACTCCCGACCAGACCTTTCCCTCGTCGGCGACCAAGGTCCAGGCCGCGCTTGGCATTGACGATTGCGTCGCGTTCGACGTCCATGCGGTATGCACCGGCTTCCTCTACGCCTTGACCGTCGCCGATGCGATGTTGCGCAGCGGCACCGCGCGCCACGCGCTGGTTATCGGTGCCGAGACCTTCAGCCGCATCCTCGATTGGGAGGATCGCGCCACTTGCGTGCTGTTCGGCGATGGCGCGGGCGCGCTGGTGCTTTCGGCCGAGGAAGGCGAGTCTGGCATCCTCGCGACCAAGCTTCACGCCGACGGTCGCCACAATGACATGCTCTATGTCGATGGTGGCCCCTCGACCACCGGCACCGTCGGCAAGTTGCGCATGAAGGGCCGCGAAGTGTTCCGCCATGCGGTGGTCAACCTCCACGACGTATTGCACGAAGTGCTCAACTGTGCGGGCTTCACTCCCGCCGATGTCGACTGGGTCGTGCCGCATCAGGCCAATGCCCGGATCCTCGACGCAACTGCGCGAAAATTGGGGCTTCCGCCCGAGAAAGTCATCGTCACGGTCGACCGCCACGCCAACACGTCGGCGGCGTCGGTCCCGCTCGCGCTCGACGTCGCGGTGCGCGATGGGCGCATTCAGCGCGGCGACCTGATCGTCCTCGAAGCGATGGGCGGCGGATTTACTTGGGGTGCCGCCGCGCTTCGCTATTGAACCAATTGGAAAATCTGCCAAAAGTCGAATTGCCGACGTTGTCATTTTACAGTAGCGTAACGATCGCGACGGCAGGGGCTGAGTCGCACAAGGGGTGGGAGAATTTTATGGCCGATGCGGGTGTCGCTCGATCGAACGATGGACTTCATTCGGGTACGCTGACCCGCGCCGACCTGTCCGACATCGTCCATAATCGGCTCGGCCTGTCGCGCGCCGAAAGCGCGGGGGTGGTCGAGCGCGTGCTTTATCACATGTGCAACGCGCTGTCGGAGGGCAAGAACGTCAAGGTTTCGGGGTTCGGTAGCTTCATTTTGCGCGACAAGGGCGAACGTGTCGGGCGCAATCCCAAGACCGGGATCGAAGTACCGATCGCGCCGCGCCGGGTGATGACCTTCCGCGCCAGCCAGATCATGCGCGACCGGATCGCCGGCTAGTCGCGCGGTGGTTCCACCATTGAGCTCGAGAAACGCCGAAAAGGCGCCGGACGCGTTCCGCACCATCGGTGAACTAAGCGCCGAGCTTGGAGTCGCGCAGCATATCCTGCGTTATTGGGAAGCGAAGTTCCCCCAGCTCCGCCCGCTCCAGCGCGCGGGCAATCGCCGTTATTACCGTCCCGCCGATGTCGACCTCGCGCGGCGCATCCACGGCTTGCTCAACAGCCAGGGTTATACCGTACGCGGAGTCCAGCAACTGCTCCAGTCGAAGGCCAGTGGGGAGGCCGCGACGCCGCCGCCGCCCGTGTCGTCACTCGCCCCCAATTCTGCGCAGGAAGGCGGAGTCGGGGTCGAGCAGCTGATCGAGTTGCGCGACCGGCTCGCCGCCGCCCTCGCCGAATAATTTGAGCCGCACGCGCGCCAGCGCGACGTCGAGCGGTAGCCGCGACACCGTCACTTCGGGTGGAAAAGCGGTCAGCAACCGCGACGGGAGCGCGCTCGACAGGATCACGAAGAGCCCCTTGTCGCCCTGCCGCCGGATGAGCCGCCCGAACCCCTGCCCCAGCTTGGCCCGTACCACTCGATCGTCATAGGCGCTGCCGCCATTGGCGAGCCGCCGCGCGGCGTGGAGCACGCTCGGGCGCGGCCACGGCACGCGCTCCATCACCACCAGCCGCAGTGATTCGCCGGGCACGTCGACCCCGTCGCGCAGCGCATCGGTACCGAGCAGAGATGAGCGCGGATCGTCGCGAAAGATATCGACCAATGTCCCGGTGTCGATCGGATCGACATGCTGCGCGAGCAACGGCAACCCGGCGCGCGCCAGCCGGTCGGCGATCCGCGCATGGACCGCGCGCAAGCGCTGGATCGCGGTGAACAGCCCTAGCGTCCCGCCCCCCGCCGCCTCGATCAGCCGCGCATAAGCCCCGGCGAGCGCGGCAATGTCGTTGCGGCCGATGTCGGTGACGATCAGGACTTCGGCGGTGCGGCCATAATCGAACGGACTGTCGGCCTCGAAATGGCTTGTCGTCCCGGCGAGGTGGCTCGCCCCCGTGCGCGCATCGGCGCTCGGCCAGCCCTCGCTCCCACGCAACGTCGCCGATGTCACGAGCACGCCATGCGCGGGTTCGAGCACAGCCTTGGCCAGCGGCTTCGTCGGGTCGAGCCAGTGGCGGCGGATGCCGATGTCATATTCGCGCCCCTCGACCCGCTCGATCGCCAGCCAATCGACAAAATCGGGGTCGCCGAGCCCGCCGACCCTCCCGAGCAGAGCGATCCATGCCGCCAATGTTTCGCGCCGCCATTGCAGCCCGCTGATCGCCCCCTCGACCCGTGCTCTTGCCTGGCCGTCAAGCCAGTCGGGCGCATCCTCGAGGATCGCCTCCAACCGGCGGGTCAGCGCGGCGAGCGGCCGGGCGAGCGCCTCAATCCCTTCCATCGCCGCCGCCGCCGCGCTCACCAACGCGCCATCGGGCTCGGCCAGCTCGGTCTCGAGCCCATAGCCCGCCTCCTGCGCCTTCGACCGCGCATATACCGTTCCCCGGACATGGCTCAGCAAGAGCTCGATCGGCCCGAACGGGTCGCCGTCCGAAATGCGCTGCAGCCAGCCGTCGGTCGGCAAGGCACGCGCCGCCTCGACCGCATCGTCGAGCGCGACATTGCCCTGGTCGTCATACGAACATACATCGAGCAGCCGCGCCGCAAGGCCCCGCCTTCGTCCCCGCGCCTTGCCCTCCGGCCCAACGATCCAGCGCCGCATCTCGATCGCCTCCTGCCCGGTCAACGCGGCGGAAAAGGTCGAATCGGCGGCATCGAACAGATGATGGCCCTCGTCGAAGATGATCCGCGTCGGCGCATCGGGGCGCGCGCGCGCGGCATTGACCATCACCAGCGCATGGTTGGCGATGACCAGGTCGGCCTCGCGCCCTGCCCGCTCGGCGCGCTCGATGAAGCATTTGCGATAATGCGGGCAACCGGCATAGACGCATTCGCCGCGGCGGTCGGTCAGCGCCGTCGCCCCCGCGCGGCGGAACAGGCTCGGCAACCAGCCGGGCAGGTCGCCCCCGACCATGTCGCCATCCTTCGAATATGCCGCCCACCGCCCGACAAGTTGCGCGAGCACCGCCGCACGCCCCGCAAACGCGCCCTGCATCGCATCCTCAAGGTTGAGCAGGCACAGATAATTCTCGCGCCCTTTACGGATGACGATGCGCTTCTTGCGCTCCTCGGGGTCGGCGACGATGCGCGCGCTTTCGGCATCGAGTTGACGCTGAAGCGCCTTGGTGAAGGTCGATACCCATACCGTCCCGCCCGACCGCTCGGCCCACAACGAAGCGGGCGCGAGGTAAGCGAGCGTCTTGCCGATCCCCGTCCCCGCCTCGGCGAGCAGCATGTTGGGCTCACCGGCCGACTTGCGCGGGGAAAAGATCGCCGCCGCCTCGCGCGCCATCGCAACTTGCCCTTCGCGCGGTTCGGCCCCCGCCCCGGTGAGCGTCGCCAACCGCTCCTGCGCATCGGCGGCGGGGATCGACAGTGTCCGCGGCGCGGGCCGCTCGCCACCTTCCTCCCATTGCGGCAAGCGCGAGAATAGCATTCGCTCAGCCCGCTCGGGCTGCTTCAATCGCTCCGCGACGAACGGCGCCCAGCTCCACCCCAGCCGATACAGCGTCGCGTTGGAGGTCCACGCCCCCTCGCGCTCGGCCCATTCGGTATCGAGCGTCGCGAGTAACGCCTCGGCAATCGCGATCAGGACCGGCGCCGCCTCGCCATCGTTTCCCGGCGGCTCGATCCCGGCCGCGCGCGCCATCCCGGCAACGGTCGGCACCGCGAACCGCGCCGGATGGATGAAAGCGAATAGCTCGAGCAGGTCGAGCCCCGACACATCGGGCGTCCCCAGCCTTTGGCCGATGAGCGGTGCATTGAGCAGGATATGCGGCGTCTCCGCCAGCCGCCCGATCGCCTCACCGCGACCTGCCTCGCGCACCTCGCCATCGCGCGCGATCCAGAACCCGGCATGGGTTGCATGGAGCGCCGGAAGGGGCAAAGGAACAGCCACGAAACTTCATTGGCCTCGCCGGAACGAAAGGGCAACAGGTGACCGTCGACCAGATCGACCAGGCGATCCGCAGCGCGGCGATGGCAAGCAAGGCATGGCCATATGAAGAAGCGCGCAAGCTGATCAGGCGCTGGCCCGATGGCAAGCCCGCCAGGAATGGTCAGCCCGAACCGATCGTTTTCGAAACCGGCTACGGCCCCTCCGGCCTGCCGCACATCGGCACCTTCAACGAAGTGCTGCGCACCACCATGGTGCGCCACGCCTATGACGAGCTGACCGGACTGCCGACGCGGCTGATCGCGTTCAGCGACGACATGGACGGCCTGCGCAAGGTGCCCGACAATGTTCCGGGCGGCGCGATGCTGGCTGATTATCTCGGCAAGCCGCTGACCAAAATCCCCGATCCGTTCGGGACGCATGAAAGCTTCGCGCACCACAATAATGCGATGCTGCGCCGCTTCCTCGACCAGTTCGGCTTCGACTATGATTTCGTCTCCTCGACCGACTATTATTCGAGCGGCCGCTTCGACGATGCGCTCAAGCAGGTGCTGCGCCACTGGGACGGCATCCTCGGCGTGATACTGCCGACGCTGGGCGAAGAGCGGCGTCAGACTTATTCGCCCGTGCTGCCGATCTCGCCCACGTCAGGCCGCGTGCTGCAGGTGCCGGTCCAGGTGATCGACGCCGACGCGGGAACGATCGCCTTCACCGGCGAGGACGGCCGCCAAATCACCCAGTCGGCGCTCGGCGGCAAGGCCAAGCTGCAATGGAAGGTCGACTGGGCGATGCGCTGGGTCGCGCTCGGGGTCGATTATGAAATGTCGGGCAAGGACCTCATTGATTCGACCATCCAGTCGGGCAAGATCGCGCGCCTCCTCGGCGCCCGCCCGCCCGAGGGCTTCAATTACGAAATGTTTCTCGACGAAAAAGGGGAAAAAATCTCCAAGTCGAAGGGCAATGGGCTGAGCCTCGATCAATGGCTGACCTATGGCAGCGAGGAGAGCCTGTCCTTTTTCGCCTATCGCGAGCCCAAAAAGGCGAAGAGCCTCCACATCGGCGTAATCCCGCGCGCGGTCGACGAATATTACCAGTTCCGCGCCAATTACGCCGCACAACCCATCGAGCAGAAACTCGGCAATCCGGTCCACCACATCCACGGTGGCAAGGTGCCCGACGCCGGCCTGCCGCTGACCTACGGCCTGCTGCTCAACTTGGCCTCGCTCCCCGGCGTCAACGACAAGGCAATCGCGTGGAAGTTCGTCCAGCGCTACGCCCCCGGAACCTCGCCCGGCACCGACCCCGAACTCGACAATCTGATCGGCCTCGCGGTCAACTACGCCCGCGATTATGTCGCCCCGACGCTGAAGCGGCGTGCCCCAACCGAAACCGAGCGCGCCGCGCTAACCGACCTCGACGCCGAATTGGCAAAACTCGCCCCCGAAACCCGTGCCGACGCGATCCAGAACATCGTCTTCGAAATCGGCAAGCGCCACGACTTCGAAACCCTGCGCCACTGGTTCCAAACCCTCTACGAAACCCTCTTGGGCAGCAGCCAAGGCCCCCGAATGGGCACCTTCATCGCGCTTTATGGGGTGAAGAATTCAAGGGAGTTGATTGCTGAAGCGCTGGCAACATCGAGAGCCTAGTCAGGTGCGCT
>JBKJTQ010000070.1:0-2956 GCA_046589895.1 Sphingomicrobium sp. | reverse complement strand
TGATCCTCGCCTCCGCCCGCACCCTCGACGCGATCGGCCCGATCGGCGGCGAGGTGATGCTGCTCACCGAAATGCAGGTGCGCGAGGACAGCATGACCCTGTTCGGCTTCGGCAGCGCGGGCGAGCGCGAGAGCTTCCGCGCATTGACCAGCGTCCAGGGCGTCGGCGGCCGCGTCGCGCTCGCCATCCTCTCGGTGCTCGACCCTGTCGAGCTCGCCCGCGCGATCGGCAATGGCGACAAAGCAATGGTCGCCAGAGCCAATGGCGTCGGCCCTAAACTGGCCCAGCGCATCGTCAACGAGCTTGCGGGAAAGATGGGCAGCCCCGCGCTCGCCGCCACCGCCGGATCGCCGACCCCGCGCGGCGGCGTCGCCGAGGATGCGCTCAGCGCGCTTGCCAATCTGGGCTTCAAGCCCGCCGAAGCCAGCGCCGCGGTCGCCGCGGCTTTGTCGGAAGTCGGCGACGGCGCCACCCTCGACGCATTGGTCCGGCTTGCGCTCCGAAAGGCGTCGAGCCGCTAGAAATCCGCCTTGATCAGCGCCGCCTGATATTCGATCTCGCGGCTTTCGGCATTGGGCGAACAACCCCCTGCGCGGCGATAGACGCACACCCGCTCAATCCCTTTTCCCGCGCATTCCCCGGTCGGCGCAAAGCCCGCGGGCGGCGCGACCACCGTATTGGCGAGGATCGCATTAAAGGCGCTGGCGCTCGCTCCCGGACGCGAGATTGACGGCGGCCCATCGGGATAAAGCAGATAGATCGGGATCGGGCGATGGACGAAGGCATAGACGAATTCGGTATTCTGATAGCGATTGACCGCCAGCCCGCACACCGCGGAATCGCGCACCACCCGCGCCGCGAGCCGCGACGGTTCGCCGTCGTTGCGCCAGCGGTTGCGATAATCATTGCCGAGCGCGAGCGTCAGCGACACGAACGTCACCACCCCGACGATCCACGCCGTCACCCGCGTCGCTGTCGGATCGCCGATCTTCCGGTCGAGCAGACGGCGGCGGGTCAGATTGACCGTCCCGATCGCCGACAGAACAAGCAAGATCTGCATCGAGAACCACAGATAGCGCCATTCCTTATGGCCGATCATTTGGTGCACCACGATGTTGACCAGCGCCGCCGCCAGCAGCGGCCGATAGCGTTTCCCCGCGAACAGCGACGCGACCAGCATGAACGGCCCGACGAAGCGGAAATGCGCCGCATACTCGACGATATAAGTCCAGTGGCTGACCCCGCCGATCTTGCGCATCCGGTCGTGGCTGATGTTCATCCGGTAATTGTTGAATATCCACTCATAAGGGGTCAGCCCCATCGCCAGATCGATCGCCGCCCCGCCGGCGACGACCGGGATCCCGCCCAGCAACAGCCCTTTCCAGATGCGCAGGTCGCGCCCCGCAACCATCACCGCATAAACTGCGATCGCCGGCGCGAACTGGAAACGCAGCAGTCCCGCAAGCGCCATCAGGAACCCTGCGAGCGCAATCGTGCGCAGCCGCGGGTCGCGCGTCATCAACATCGCGGCGGCGGGCAGGAAGCAGGCGATCGCCATGCTCTCGCTCAGTGTCTGGACCGAGAAGTAAACGGCCTCGACCCAGATTGCGCTGACCGCCATCGCGACGATGGCATGCTGTCGCGAGACCCGCGCGCCGAGATACCAGGCGGCGATCACCGGGGTGAAATTGAGCATCGCGACCAGCGTCCGGGGCACAATCAGATAGGCAATGCCGTGCGGATCGAGCCACGCGCCGATCTGCATTGGACCGGCGAGCAGCAGCGGGATCAGCCAGCTGCGGATGAAATAGCGAAATTCCCACGGCACCACGCCATATCCGAACACCAGACGGTGGGCCTGCTCGAGATATTGCATCGTCTCGTCGGGATGGTGCGCGGCATAAGTATTGAACGCCGCGACGCGCAGCACGATCGCCACCGCCAATATCGCCGAGAAGATCGCCGGCAAGGCGCGCCAGCCGCTTTGATCGCGGGATTGTTCGATCGACACGAAACTCCCCCCGTCGGGCATTATTCTAACCCAGTGCTTGGCGCTCACACCGCATTAACCATGCCGCAGGTTAAAATATTCTCTTCGCGCAAGGCCGCAAATTTCGCCAGGGAAGAATTCGCGCCTTCGCGCCTTCGCGTGAAATCCCCTGTCCTACGCCCGACGAACTGTGCATCATGGACTTATGACCTTCCGCGACGCACCCCGATCGATCGACCGCGACACCGCTCCGCGAACTTATCGCTTTTTCACTGCGCCTGTGCGCGAGGTTCGAGAAGTTCCGAAATGATCGTCGCGACCGATCCCGACCGCCTCACCACCCCCGAGCGTCAGCTTGAGGACGCCGACGCCGCGCTTCGGCCCAAGTCGCTCGACGAATTCGTCGGGCAGCAGGGCGCGCGCGAGAATCTGCGCATCTTCGTCAATGCCGCCAAGGCGCGCGGCGAAGCGCTCGATCATGTGCTATTTTTCGGGCCGCCGGGGCTCGGCAAGACCACGCTGGCGGGGATTCTCGCGCGCGAAATGGGGGTCGGGTTCCGCGCGACGTCGGGGCCGGTGATCGCCAAGTCGGGCGATTTGGCAGCACTTTTGACGAACCTTGAGGACGGCGACGTGCTGTTCATCGACGAAATTCACCGCTTGGCCCCCGCGGTCGAGGAAATCCTCTACCCGGCGATGGAGGATCGCGCGCTAGACTTGATGATTGGGGAGGGCCCGTCGGCGCGATCGGTCCGCATCGACCTGCCCAAATTCACCCTCGTCGGCGCGACCACCCGCGCCGGTCTGCTCACCACCCCGCTGCGCGACCGCTTCGGAATTCCGATCCGGCTCAATTTCTACACCGTCGCCGAGCTTGAGCAGGTCGTCCGCCGCGCCGCGCGCCTCCTCAACGCCCCCGTCACCGACGACGGTGCGCACGAAGTCGCCCGCCGCAGTCGCGGCACC
>JBKJTQ010000012.1:0-2811 GCA_046589895.1 Sphingomicrobium sp. | reverse complement strand
CCGCTTTCCGTGACTGCGGTCACCGGAGCATTGTTGGAGGAAGTCGGTGCCACCGACTTGACAGACCTAGCCGCGCTAGCTCCTAACTTGTCCTTCTCGACCACCGGCACCGTCTCGGGATCCACCTCCGCTGCCGTCATATATATCAGAGGCATAGGACAGAACGATTATGTCCCGGTGGTCGATCCGGGCGTCGGGGTGTACGTCGATGACATCTACTATGGGCGGGTAGTCGGTGCGGTGCTGGACCTCGCGGACATCAAGCGCGTGGAGGTGCTGCGCGGCCCTCAGGGAACGCTTTTCGGGCGAAACACCATCGGTGGGGCAATCAACGTCATCACCAATGATCCAACGGACGACTCCTCCGGGCGCTTACGATTGATCGGCGGCGACGACGGACGAAAGGAAGTTTTCCTGACGTCCAGTATGCCCTTCAGCGATGCGCTGAAAGGCAGCGTCAGTTTAATGCGACGGATCCGCAACGGCACGGTTGAACGGGTCAACGTCCGCAATTCGGAGAAACTAGGCAACGAGAACTCAACCGGCATTCGAGCGAAGCTCGTCTGGGAGCCAACATCGCGCTTCAGAGTAGTCTTGGCGGGCGACTACGTTAGGGAACGAGAGGAATCGGCGCCCGAGGTCAACGCCTTCTTCCGCGATGATCGCACCCTTCCAGGCGCATTTAACCGCTTCAACGCCTTCACCCCCTTCGCGCGGACGTCGACCTCCATTGGTTGTGTTCGCGGCAATCCGACCGTCGGGACGAATTGCTACAACGAAAGCCAGCAACTGGGCCCATTCGCGACCGGTGAAACCTCGGAATCGAGGAATGATATCGACACTTGGGGCATATCGGGCGCGGGCACCTACAAGCTGACCGATCAACTAAGCGCCAAGCTCATTTTGGGTCATCGCAATCTGGAGGCATTCTTCGCGCGACAGGTGGACGGGAGTCCGCTCCACGTGTTCGAGAACCGCGACTCATTCTTCTCCAAACAGACCAGCGTCGACGCACGGCTGAACTTCGAGGCGGAACAGCTCACCGTCGTCGCCGGAGGTTTCTTCTTCACCGAAAAGTCGAATAACCAACTGGATTTCACCGGCGCGCTCGAAGGCACCCTATACCCGATTCACTATGGCGGCATTACGAGCAACAGGAACTTCTCGTTCTATGGTGAAGCCACCTACGATCTGACCAATTGGCTCCACCTCACCGGCGGGCTACGATATACCGACGAACGAAAGTCGGCGACGCCCAATGCATTTGGCTACCCTGGCTGTTCGATCGAACTCCTACCGCTGGCGCCGCTGGACCGGTGTGATGCGGTCAACCCCCCGGTGCAGATACCATTGCGAACAACCAGCGACTATTTGGTTCCGAACGTCGAGCAGACGATCTCGTTCAAGAAAACGACTTGGCGGGTAAATATTGCTGCGGACGTCACGCAAAGTCTCAATCTCTATGCATCCGCTGCGACAGGCTTCAAATCCGGTGGTTTCGAATGGCGTGTCACCGACACCGCTTTTCGCAGGAACGCGATCAACGCCGCGATAGCAACCGGACTCTCGCCAGCGGATGCGACCGCGTTGGTCGAGCGGAACGGCGCCCTGCCATCGTTCAATCCTGAAACAGTGCTGACGTATGAGATTGGTGCAAAGCTCGAACTGCCAGCGGCGGGACTGCGGATTAACGCGGCGGTATTTGATTCGAAGTACAAGGATCAGATCGTCGCGGCGAATTCCGGGGGCATCGCCACTTTCCAGACAAACGCTGCCGAATCCTCCATCCGTGGATTCGAACTGGAAGCGCAATGGGTTCCCACGTCCAATCTTTTGTTGAATCTAGGCATGGGGTATCTCGATGCCAAATATCAGAAGCTGACAGCGGGCGCGATTGCTGCCGGGCTGCGCCTCAGCCATAGATTCGTTCTTACACCCAAATGGAGCGTGTCGGCGGGCGCCTCTTACAAGATCAATCTCGCCAATGGGGTGCTGACCCCAAGAGTCGATTTCACGCACAAGTCGTCGCAGGAATTCGAGGCAGTAAATACCATCTACACGCGTGATAAGGGCTTCGCGGTATTCGACCTCGGCATACGTTATAAGCCCGATGTCGGGGAGTGGATCGTTGGTGGCGGGGTCAACAACCTGACCAATAAGCTCTACAAGGTTGGCGGCGATGCCAACAGCGCGATCGGCTACGAGAACGTGATCTATGCTCGACCTCGCAACTGGTTTCTAAGCTTCGAATACAGCTGGTAACAAAACGGCTGCTTCGCGTCGGCCGCAATGTTCTTGCCCCCTATTCGCAAGTGCTTGCTGGTCGACGCGAAACTCGGTCTCGCTGGCTCGAGCGAGCGCTGGTGGACTGCGCGGATCGTGCGTAATCTGCTATATCGCCATTATTACACCAACGGCTTCCGGCGGATCGACAATCTCTCCGGCCACGTGGGCGAACCTTGGATTTGATCGATGCAAACCCCGCTTGAAGGTATATCGACTAAAAACGACGAGCACCGCCGCTATCTTGCGGTGAACAGGGCCTTGTTCGCCGTTATCTCGGCCGCGGCGCTGGTCGTGGCCAAGTGATGCGACAGCACAAGCGAATCCTTGCCGCCAGTCTGATTGGTACATCGGTCGAATTCTACGATTTCTATATCTACACCATCGTGGCGCCTGGCGCGGAGACTGACTGATGACGCGCGAGCACCGACGGATCTTGGCGGCCTGCGTCGTGGGCACTTCAGTCGAGTTCTACGACTTCTACATCTACATGACCGCCGCAGCGCTGGTCTTCGGCCCGCTGTTTTT
>JBKJTQ010000313.1:0-5031 GCA_046589895.1 Sphingomicrobium sp. | reverse complement strand
GACATCCTCTTTCTTGAGATAGTCGAGCAGCGAGCGCCGCTTGTTGACCATCATCAGCAGGCCGCGGCGCGAATGATTGTCCTTGGCGTGCATCTTGAAATGGTCGGTCAGCGTCTGGATGCGGCTGGTGAGGATCGCGACCTGGACTTCGGGCGAACCCGTATCATTGTCCTGGCGGCCGTGATCCTTGATCAGTTCGGCCTTTTTTTCGGCGGTAATCGACATCGGCATACTCCTTGAGATCAAATGTTGAACCCGCGCACGACAGAGACGTCGCCAGCCGTAATCTCGACCAGAGCGATCGGCCGTTCGGCATCGGTCGCGAGGTAAAGGCCCGGCGGAGCGGGGTTCCCGACAAGCCGCTGTCCCACTTGGAGCAACCGGGCATCGTCGGGAGTGACGGGGAGGGCCGGGATGTCGTCCAGCCCCGCGATGAGCGGGAGAACCGCCCCATCAAGCTCGCGCGCCTTAGCGGCCGCGTCGAGAAAGTCCAGTGAAATCGCCTGTTCAAGGGTGAACGGACCGGCCCTCGTCCGCCTGAGCATCGTGACATGCCCGACGCTGCCGAGCGCGAGCGCAATGTCGCGCGCGAGGCTGCGGATATAGGTGCCTTTCGAGACGGTAGCGGAGAGGGTGATAGAAGGAAGGAGGAGAGAAGAACCCTCGCCCAACCCTCTCCCGCCCGCGGGAAAGGGCTTTTCTGCTCCTTCTCCCGCTGGCGGGAGAAGGTCGGGATGAGGGACTTCTCCCTTCACTTCAAGCGCATGCACCGTCACCGCGCGGGTCTTGAGGACGACATCCTCGCCCGCCCGCGCGAGGACATAGGCGCGCTGGCCGTCCACCTTGAGTGCCGAATAGGCCGGCGGAATTTGGTCGATCGGGCCGGTGAAGCGCGGCAATATCGCTTCGACCTCCGCGCGCGTGGGCCGATGCTCGCTGGTCGCGATGACCTTGCCCTCAAGGTCAAGCGTGTCGGTCTGTGATCCAAATGTGATGGTGAAGTCATAGCCCTTGGTCGCATCGAGCATGTGCCCGGCGAGCTTGGTCGCCTCGCCGATCGCGATCGGCAGCACCCCGGTGGCGAGCGGATCGAGCGTCCCGCCATGGCCGACGCGGGTCCTGGGCTCGCCCGCTTCGCGCAGCGCGCGCTTGACCCAGCCGACGCAATTGGTCGAGCCCATGCCCAGAGGCTTGTCGAGGATGATCCAGCCATGAAGCGTCATGGGCGGCGCGATAGACAAGGGTAAGCGCTTTGACCATAAGCCGGGGCAGTGTCCGACCCGCAACGCGACCCGCCCCCGTCCTCGCCACCGTCGCGCACGACCCGCGCGTTGCGAGCGATCAAGCCGCGCCGTCTGCTTCATCTGTCGCTGCGCGAATATCTGCCCCAATTGATGACGATCGCGCTGTGGGCGATCATTCTCGCCGCGATCGGCCATGCCGACACCGCACGGTTGTTCGCCGCGACAGTGGCGCTGCGCGCGATCCAGATGTTTACGCGGCTGAATACCGCGCAATCGATCAAGTCGCGCGCCGGGGCGCCGAAGGACATCCACAAGCAGGCACGGCGCCTTTCGCGAGTCGTGCAAATTGCGGTGCTTGCCGCTAATGTGTTGCTGATCGTCGCACTGGTTCGCGGGCTCGGCGCGATCGGGCAGCATCAGGTGGCGACCTTCCTCCCGTTGGTTGCAATCGGGATGCCGGCGCGGATTTTTCGCTATTCGGACGTCCGCACCGATTCGCCTTACTTCCGGCTGGCGCTGTCGAGCGGCGGGTTGACGATGGCGCTGATCGGCTGGGCGACGGGGCTCGGCGCGATCGGCATGGGGCTCGCCTTCGGAATGCGCGAGTGGGTCGCTTATGCGGTGATCCGCCTCTGGCCCAAGGCCGCGCACGTCCCGGCGCGCCCGGTCGTCGACCCACTCGGCTTCGCCGAGGTCGCCCGCAACACAGCGATCAGCGGGCGCCGCTTGCTCACCTATCGCATGACCAAGATCGCGCTGACGATCTTCGGCCCGCTTGGCAATTTCGCCGCGCGCACCGGACGCGGGCTCAACTGGCATAATAAGATCGAACCCTATCTGCCGCACAGTTTGCCAGGGTTCATGCTGATCGCTCTGTCGACCGCCGCGGGCGCGGTGTTCCTGGCGCTGCGCAGCGGCGAGCCGGCGGCGATGATCGGCGCGGCGGCGTTGATGCAGCTCGCCGGGGCGTCGGCCAATATCGCGCTGATGTGGCCCTATCTCCCCGACCGCAACGATCCCAATCTGGTGATCGACGAGGATGACGATGAGTGAGGCGTTAGAGTCTGCTCCACTTGCGTGGAATCGGTACCGGCCCGCGCCCCCACCCGGCCACCCATTTCAGGATACTCTGTGGGTGGCCGGGTGGGGGTGCGGGCCGGTGCCGCCTAACTGAAACAGACTCTAGCGGTGCGGCATGTCGAGCGTTAGCTGGCGCGCTTCGCTTTCCCGCAATCGTTCGAAAAAGTGGCGGCGGCACAAAGCGATGTAACGGTCGTTGCCGCCGATCTCGGTCTGCGCGCCCGCCGCGACCGCATGGCCTTCGCTATCGACGCGCAAGTTCATCGTCGCCTTGCGCCCGCATTCGCACACCGCCTTCAATTCGATCAGGCTATCGGCGAGCGCGAGCAGCGCGGCCGATCCGGGAAACAATTTGCCCTGGAAATCGGTGCGCAGTCCATAGCATAGCACGGGAATCCTGAGCTCGTCGGCGATGCGGCACAGTTGCAGCACATGGTCGCGGGTGAGGAATTGCGCCTCGTCGATAAGGATGCAGTCGAGCTTGCGCCTGATCAATTCGGCGACGATCGCGTCGAACAGGTTGATGTCGTCCGCGTAAAGATGCGCCGGCGCCGACAAAGCGATGCGCGACCCGATCTGCCCTGCGCCCGATCGATCGTCGAACGCCGCGGTCCACAGCATCGTCTCCATCCCGCGCTCGCGATAATTAAAATCGGCCTGGAGCAGGGTAGTCGATTTGCCCGCGTTCATCGCCGCATAGTAGAAATACAGCTTGGCCATCGCGTCAGCGGCAGTTCGCGTCGCGCGTTGGTTTAAAGTCGCTTACCCGCACCGCGACCGCGACCTGTGGCCAGCTTTCCATAGCGAGGCGATTGTTGGCAGGGAGGACGCAGCTTTTTGCCACAATCGTCTTGCCATCGGCGGCGATCAGTGTCGCGCGATAGATATAGGCTTGGCGGCTGTTGTTGAGGACGGTGATTATCGTCCCCAACATCCGCCGGGCGGAGATCCTAATTTGCCCGGGCGCGGGGATTGCGGTCGCTGCAACGCGGTGCGCGGCAACCGGACGCCCCTGATCGACGCGGAACATCCAGCTCGTCCCGGGCTGCACCGTCAGGCTCGCGGCAATCGCGGCGGCGAGGAGGGAGGGGAACGCCATGACTTGCCGACGCTAGCGAGGCGTGTGTCCCAAGCCAACGCTTAATCGGCGGTGCGCCATTCGCCGGCAAGGATCGAGAACAGCACGGTGTCGCGAACATGGCCGGTCCAGGTGATGCGGTCGGCGCGTATCACGCCTTCGCGGGCGGCGCCGAGCTTGGCCATCGCCGCCTGGCTGCGCCGGTTGCGCGCATCGACGCGAAACTCGACCCGGCGGATACCTCGGTCGAACGCGCGAGCCAGCATCACCGCCTTCGCGCGGCGATTGAAGCCGGTGCCGCGAAACGCCGGGCGGTAATAGGTGTTGCCGATCTCGAGCACGCCGCGATCATCGTCGATGTTGAGGAAACAACTCATCCCAACCAGCTCGTCACCCTCAAACAGCACGAACCGCACCCACGGCAGCGCCATGATCTTGTCGAAACTGGCGTCGAATCCGTCGGCGCCGAAGTTGGTCGCGTAGATTTCCCATATTTCGCGCTCCTCGGCGCAGGCGGCGCGCAACGCGGCGCGATGCTCCTCGGCCATCGGTTCGGCACGAACGCCTTCACCGAGCATCGGCGCGGCGAGGTCGGTCATTCCCCCTTTGTACCCGGCCCGATATCCTGGGCGACATGGGGGCCGCGCAGCAGGCTGTCGATCTTGCCGCCCTCGTCGAAGCTTTCGTCGGACCGAAAACGGATTTTGGCGGCATATTTGGTCGTCACCCGACGCGCGACTTCCTTCTGGAAGAACGCCGTGTTGGTGCGCAGCGCTTTCAGCACCGCTTCCTCATTGGCGCCGAGTAACGGCTTCACGAACACCGTGGCGAGGCGCAGGTCGGGCGACATGCGCACTTCGGTGACGCTGACGAGGTGGCTGGCGAGCGTCTCGTCATGGACGTCGCCGCGCATGAGTATGTCGGACAAGGCATGGCGCACCTGCTCGCCAACGCGAAGCAAGCGGACCGAGCGGCCTTCGGGAGTTTCGACTTTGCGCATCAACGGGGTGCCTTTGCCATTTCGCCATTCATCGCGCGCGCGCTGAAGGTGGCGCGAGCGACGAGATCACCGTCCTCGTCGAACAGTTCGGCCTCGGTGAAGACGATCGTCTTGCCCATGCTGATGACCCGGCCTTTCCCAATGAACCGACCGGGGCGCGCGGGTTTGATGAAGCTCGTCGTGAAGTCGATCGTTGGCGCGTAGACCGCACCGTTGGTCATCGCGAACAAAGCTGGCCCCTGCGTATCGTCAAGCATGGCGGCAAGGAAACCGCCCTGCACATTGCCGGCCGGGTTGAGGAAGCGATGATCGGCAGTGAAGCCGATCTCAATCGTTCCCTTTTCGACGTCAACATCGCGCAAGGTCCAGCCGAGCAATTGTGAGGCCGCAGGCATCTGGAAAACATCGAACACCGATGCAGGCGGCACACGCTTCATCTATTATAACGTCCGCGCACGCTCTTCGACTTCGAACACTTCCAAATTGTCGCCCGCCATGATGTCGTTGGTGTCGGCCAGCAACACGCCGCATTCGAGCCCGGCGATGACCTGTGCAACGTCGTGCTTGAAGCGGCGCAGCGAGGAAATCGTGGTCTTCGAGACGATCACATCCTCGCGCGTGAGGCGCGC
>JBKJTQ010000180.1:0-3198 GCA_046589895.1 Sphingomicrobium sp. | reverse complement strand
TCGACGGCGGCCACAACCCCGACGCCGCGCGCTTCGTCGCCGACCATGCGCGTAAGCTATGGCAAGGCGGCCCGCCGCTCACCCTGCTCTTCGCCAGTCTCAAATCGAAGGACGCCGCTGCCACGCTCGCCCCCTTTAACGGCATCGCCATGCGCGTCCTGACCCTACCCATCCCCGGCCACGACAGCCGCGACCCAGCCGAACTCGCGGCGATGGCGCAGGGCCTGGGATTCGAGGCTACCCCCCACACCGACTTCGATGCGGCACTGGCAGCGATCACCGAGCCGGCGCACGCCCTGATCTTCGGTTCGCTCTACCTCGCGGGGGTCGCGCTGTCCTCCAACGGTTCGCTTCCGGGCTGAGGCGCGTCAACGACGCCCGCGGTCCCGATCGAACTGTCGATCAGGCCTACGCGCATCATCCACCAGAATAGAAATATCCCCGGCAGCGCCGCGACCGTCGTCAGCAGGTAGAAATTGACATAGCCCATGCCCTCGACCAGCGCTCCCGCGGTAGTCCCGGTGAGGAACCGCCCAACGATGCTCGCCGCTGCCGAGATTAAGGCATATTGCGAAGCAGTGAAGCGCAGGTCGCACAGCGCCGAGAAATAAGCGACTACGGTCACTCCGCCGATCCCGCTAGCGAAATTCTCGAACCCGATCGCGCCCGCCAGCACCTCATTGCTGTGGCCCGCCTGAGCAAGCAGCGCAAAGGTGAAGTTCGACACCCCCATAAGGATCAAGCTGACCAGCACCGAGCGCTTCATGCCGAGCTTCGAATAGAGCACCCCGCCGACAAAAATACCGATCAGATAGGCCCAAAAACCTACGCCGACGTCGAAGATCGCAATCTCGTCATTGGTGAAGCCGAGGTCATCGAGCAGCAGTCGCAGCGTCAACTGGCCGAGCGTGTCGCCGATCTTGTGGAGCAGGATGAACAGCAGCACGAGGAACGCGCCCTGGCGCTGGAAGAATTCGGTGAACGGGCGATAGACCGCCCCCAGCGCCTCGCCCATTCCGCGCCGCCTGGCGGGCTCGCGGTGGCGCTCGGGTTCGCCGAACAGCAGGCCGGTAAGCATCGCCGGAAGTGCGAACGCCGCGCAGGCAAGATAGGCGATTTCCCACCCGACGCGCGCGGCGAGCACCAGCGCCAGCGCGCCCGCCGCGACAGACCCGATGCGCCAGCCATATTGCACCATTCCCGAACCGACTCCGAGTTGGCGCGGCTTCAATATTTCGATCCGATAGGCATCGATGACGATATCGAACGTCGCCCCCGCCGCGCCCACCAGCACCGCCGCCCACGCGGTCGCGAGCAGGCTCGCCGAGGGATCGACGAACGCCAGATTGGCGACCGCGGCAATCACCAGCACTCCGGTCAGCAGCAGCCACGATACGCGCTGGCCAAGCCGTCCGAGAATCGGCAGCCGCACGCCGTCAACTGCCCACGCCCACAGGAATTTCAGATTATAGACGAGGAAGGCGAGGCTGAACGCGGTGATGCTTTTCTTGTCGAGCCCGTCCTGCGCCAGCCGCGTGGTCAGCGTCGCCCCGATCATCGCGTAAGGGAAGCCGGAGGAAACCCCCAGGAAGAAGGCCGCGAGTGGCGCCGTCTCGGTATAGGGACGAACGCCCTCGGGCAGCATCGCGCGCCATCCAATTGCCGCTGGTTCGTCCGCTACGTTTGCCATATTATACTCCCGTCTCGATTTCGCACCATGCTAGACAGCGCTTTGGCAGGTGGGAAGTCGGCGCTTGCACAAACAGTCCGGCGCGCGCACCATCTTAACATGGATCAATTCACAACCGCCGCCCGCCCGACCCCGGGACAGCGTGCGCTGGCCGATCGGCTGGCGCGCGGGGAAGCGGCGCTCGGCGATGGCATTGAGACGCTCGATGCCACGCTTTACACCGACCCCGCGCGCTACGAGGCCGAGCAGCGCCTGATTTTCGATCGCGTCCCCCATCTCCTCGCCCCCTCGGCGCTGCTGCCCGAGCGTAATATGGCGGTGGCGCACGATCATTATGGCACCCCGTTGATCCTTTCGCGCGACGCCAATGGCCATGCCCATGTCTTGGCCAATGTCTGCCGCCACCGCGGCACGCGGCTGATCGAGGCAGAGGGCGTGGTTGCCGCCAAGCGCATCGTCTGCCCCTATCACGCCTGGGCCTATAAACCCGACGGTGAACTGACCGGTATGCCGCGCGCCGATTGCTTCCCGGGACTCGACAAGGGCTCGCACGGATTGGTCGATTATCCGTGCGTCGAGGCGGGCGGGCTGATCTGGTTCGCCAAGCAGAATGACGCCGACTTCAGCGACGCGCTCGCGCTTGCCCCCGACCTCGATGCCTTCGCCATGGCCGACCAGTTTGTCTACCGCCGCCAGACCCACGACGTCGCCGCCAATTGGAAGCTGGTTATCGACGCCTTCCTCGAAAGTTATCACGTCCAGCGGCTTCACGCCGCGACCATCGCCAGCTTCTTTGCCGACGGGATCACCGCCGCCGACTCGATCGGGTGTCATCAGCGCGCGGTGGTCGGGCGCGCCGACTATCTCGCCAAGGTCGATCGCGACGACTGGACTGCGCTGCGCCACGCGGTGACCTACACCTATCAGATCTTCCCCGCTTCGGTCGTGATCGTTAGTCCCGATTATATCAATTTGCTCATCGCCATGCCGCAATCGGTCGGGCGGACTTTGGTCGAGGATGTCATGCTGATTCCCGAGGAACCAGCGACCAACGAGGCGGCGACGCATTGGCAGCGCAGCTGGGACCTGCTCGACGGCGGGACATTCGTGGGGGAGGATTTCCGCGCCGCGGCGCTGGCGCATCAAGGGCTGTCGTCGGGCGCGATCGACCGGGTCATCCTCGGCACGCTCGAACATGGCATCGTCGATTTCCACCGCAAGATTGAGGCCGCGCTCAGCGCCTAACCGATCGTTGGCGACGACTAGCCGTAGAGCGTGAGTCCCTTGGGCGCGCGAACCTTGTCGCCTTGCAGATGCTGATCGATCGCCGCCAGCGCCGCCTTCAGCGTGCGATCATTATAGGGTTTCATGAGGCATCCGACGGCAAGCTCGGCGGCTTCGTCAGGCACCGTCCCGGTCGCGAACAGCACCGGAATATTCTTCGTCTTGGCGATTCGCGCGAGGTCGATACCGCTGCGTTCGCCGGTCAACCGCACATCGGACAGGAT
>JBKJTQ010000287.1:0-2569 GCA_046589895.1 Sphingomicrobium sp. | reverse complement strand
CCGATGTCGGACTCGCCTTTCGCCAGCGTAGCTTCTCAACCCAAGCGATCGCCCCGATCAAGCTTGGCGAATATCTGCTGTGCGGCCTGGCCGTGGTGGGAACGGCCGGAGTCGGTGAAACCGCGCCGGCGCAGCACGCGGGCATATTCTTCAACGATGCGGATGGCCCCGAAGCCGCAGCCGAATGGCTGGCTGGAACAATATTGCCCCAGCGCGAGCATTTCAGGAGCGCCGCGCGCGAGGTCGGCCGAGCCTGCTTTTCGCTAGCGCGCAGCGTCAAGGATTATGCCGCCGCAATCAACGCGCTGCACGCCGACGAATAGACCGTCTTCGTTGCAATGGCTGATCTCTCATGCCAACGCGCGCTTGCCAGCTGCATATTGAAAGAGTGATCTTGCGTCAGTCCTACCTCGTCACCGGAGGCGCCGGCTTCATCGGATCGCAATTGTGCGACGCGCTGCTCGCGCAAGACCATCGCGTCGTGGTCCTCGACAATTTATGTTCAGGCAAGCGGAGTAACCTTAGCGCGGCCGATGGCGATATAACGTTTATTCAAGGCGACGTGCGCAATATCACCGAGCATGCGGCGGCCATCGGTCCGGTCGACGCCATTATTCATCTGGCGGCATTGATCAGTGGATACGACAGCCTGACCACTCCCGACGAGTATGAAGATGTAAATGTCACCGGCCTTCATCGCGTGATTGAGTTCGCCGTAGAGAGAAAGATCAAGCGGATTGTGTTTGCATCGAGCTCGACCGTTTACGGCAATAAACCCGGCGTCAAACTGTCCGAGACGGACCTTCCGCAACCGCAAACCGTCTATGCGCTGACCAAGCTTTCGGGCGAACATCTCCTCAGGTTGTATGGACAGATGCACGGGTTTAGCCAATGCAGCCTTCGCCTGTTCAACGTCTATGGCCCGCGCCAGTCGCCTAATCATCCCTATGCCAACGTCACCTGCAAATTCTCTCATGCCGCAGCAAATGGGTTGCCGGTTATGCTCTATGGCGACGGCGATCAGAGCCGCGATTTTGTCTATATCGGCGACGTAATCCAAGCTTTTCTCGCGGTGCTGGGGGGATCGAAACAAGCTATTTACAACATCGGACTTGGCAAGGACCGAAGCATCAACGACCTGATCGATGCCCTTGGCCGGATCGAAGGCGAGCCGCTGCGTACGGTGGCCTGTCCGCCATGGGAAAACGACATTCGGTCGATCTGCGCCGACACCTCGCGTTTCGAGAGCGAGTTCGGTTTTCGGCCAGAGATTGACCTTGAACAGGGACTGACGAAAACTATCGCTTTCTTCAAAGATAAGCGCGGGACCTGATCCTTGCCCGATCATGCCTCGCTGCCTCGGGTTGCTCTCGCTATTTCAGCGTTTGACTCGGACGAAAGCGTTCTGGAAATCCTGCGGAAAGTGTTCGCGACTGGGCCGGCCTTTGCCGAGGTGATTGTCGTCGATTCGCTCGGCAGCGGAATGATCGAACGCAAGCTACAGAAAACTGGCTGGCCCGTCCGATACATTAATTCGGGAGCAAACCTGGGATCCGCGGGCAATCTCGACCTTCGCTTGCGGACCGCCGCAGAAACCGATTGCGACTGGTGCTTCGCAATAAACCATGACGGCGAAATCGATCTGGCGAAGGTAACAAAACTTCTCGGCCACGGCAGCGCAGAAGACCGCATTGGCGCAGTTTATCCCCAACTGCGCCATCCCGCTGCAGGCAACCGCATCGACGCCGCACGGCATGGTTTTGCGCCATTTGCCAACCATCGTGAAGTGGAAACGGCCAGTGCCGGTTCGTGCACGCCGGTTGCGTGGAGCAGTTCGAACGGCGCCCTCTACAATCTTCGCGCGATCCGAAGCGGGATCCAGGTTTGGCCGGAGCTGTGGATGGGTTGGGAGGACCTTGCGCTCGGTTGGCTTTTCGGCGCCCAAGGCTGGGTCCAGCTTCGGTGCAGCGATGTCGTGATCGCCGACAATTACGAATATCGCGCGGTCTCAATATTCGGATGCGATCAATTTATCGCCGCCAAGCCGAGCTGGTACCTTTATTATCAACTGAGAAATCTGATCATCATCGCGCGACGGAGTCGTGGAGAGGCCTCCAGTGGCTGGACGGTCATTCGTCGCGGCTTGATCGACGTCGTGCTCATTATTGGGTTTCGCGATCGCAAATGGGAACGCTTGCGGCTGCTCGGTCTTGGCGTCGTTCACGGTCTCCTGGGTCGCTCCGGCAAAGGCCCAGTACCCTGAAAACCTTCGCCAGGTTATCGAATGCCGAATTCGCGGAGAGCTTTCATAGCGAATGAGCGCGCGTCCCGCATGCGACCCAAAAGGGTTCGGCGTCGCTGAACCTGATGCCCTTGAGCCCTGCCGCGGTCATCATCGCTTCAATCCGAGGACGCGAAAATCTCTGTTCGAGCCGGGTTCCGAAACGGTCGAGAGCGTCGGTGCGCATCGTGTAGAAGCTCAGCCGCCGGTAACTGGTGAGCGGGAAATTGCTGACGTTCGCCCCTGCCCGTTCGGCAAGCATCGCCGTTCGCGCCAGCGGCCAGTAAA
>JBKJTQ010000207.1:0-3577 GCA_046589895.1 Sphingomicrobium sp. | reverse complement strand
CTCGATGATGTGGCGAACGATCCGCGCGAGGATCAGCCCGGCGAAGAAGAATAGTCCCGCGCCGAGCAAATGCGGGAGGAAGGCGAATACTTCATTGGTCATGCTTGTCACCGGGGTCAGCACCCCCGACAGCCCGAGCGGCTGGAGCGCGGCGATCAGCCCGACGAGCCAGATCAGCCAATAGCCGAGCCGCCCCAATTCCTTGCCGACACTATCGCCGCCGACTCCCGGGTGGCGCTTGAGCACGGGCAGTTTATCGACGATCCGCGAAATCCCCCATTGCACCGCCTTGGCGATGAAGTGGGTGGCGACGAGGATGAGGATCGCGAACAACACCCGCGGCCCCCATTCGACAAGTTGGCTTTGCCAATATTGGGCGGGCGGTTGGGTCTGGTACATGTGGATGGCACCCTTCGCTATACGTTCTCGGCTTTCCGTCTAGCGCGGTTCATGCGCCCGCCTCAACCGCCGACTGCAGTCATTTCGCGCGTCGCTCGTCCCAATACGCCAAACGCTCCCTTAGCTTGGCCTCGAACCCGCGATCGACCGGCTGGTAATATGTCTGCCGCTCCATCTCCGCGGGCCAGTAATCGGCGCCCGAAAAACCGTCCTCGGCGTCATGGTCATAGGCATAGCCCTTGCCGTAGCCGACCTCCTTCATCAGCTTGGTCGGAGCGTTGACGATGTTCATCGGCGGCATTAGCGAGCCGGTTTCCATGGCGCTGCGCCACGCGCCTTTCTGTGCTTTGTAGGCGGCATTCGATTTGGGGGCGGTGGCGCAATAGAGGCAGGCCTGGACGATCGCCAGTTCGCCTTCTGGCGAGCCCAAAAAGTCATAGGCATTCTTGGCGGCGAGGCATTGCACCAGCGCTTGCGGATCGGCGAGGCCGATGTCCTCGCTCGCGAAGCGCACCAGCCGGCGCAGCACATACAATGGCTCCTCGCCCGCGGTCAGCATCCGCGCGAGATAGTATAGCGCGGCCTGCGGGTCCGAGCCGCGCAAGCTTTTGTGGAGCGCCGAGATGAGGTTGTAATGCCCCTCGCGATCCTTGTCATAGACCGCGACCCGCCGCTGGAGCAGCGCGGCGAGCCCCGCCGGATCAAGCGGCGCAGCAAGCTTCAGGTCAAGCAAGGTCTCGGCCTGGTTGAGCACGAACCGCCCGTCGCCGTCGGCGCTCGCGACCAGCGCGGCGCGGGCGTTGTCGTCGAGCGGGAGCGGCGCACCCGCAATTGCCTCGGCCCGCGTGAGAAGCTCGGACAAGGCGCGTTCGTTGAGCCGATGAAGGATCAGTACTTGCGCGCGGCTGAGTAAAGCGGCGTTGAGTTCGAAGCTCGGATTCTCGGTCGTCGCGCCGACCAGCGTGATCGTGCCATCCTCGACGAATGGCAGGAAACCGTCCTGCTGCGCGCGATTGAAGCGGTGGATTTCGTCGACGAACAACAAGGTGCGCTGCCCCGCCTTCGCCATCTGCCGCGCCTCGGCGAAGATTTTCTTGAGGTCGGCGACCCCCGAGAAGACGGCCGACAATGCGACGAAGCGTAAGCCCACCGCATCGGCGAGCAGGCGTGCGATGCTCGTCTTGCCTGTTCCGGGCGGCCCCCACAGGATGATCGAGCTCAATTTCCCCGCCGCGACCATCCGCCCGATCGCGCCCTCGGGACCGGTGAGATGCTCCTGGCCGACGATTTCGTCGAGGCTTGCGGGGCGCAACCGGTCGGCGAGCGGGGCGCCCTCGCTCGGCGCGATCGGGACCTCGCATTGTATCGCTTCGGGAAACAGGTCGACCATGACCCCGACATAAGCAGCGCATCGGAAAATTGCACCACGCCCCTTGCAACGATCGATCGAAGATATATCTTAGACGCATCTTGGAAGGAAATGTAGTGCACAGACACGAGCATGGATGCGGGCCGCGTGGAATGTTCTTCGGCCCGCGCGGGTTTGGGATGAACTTTGGCCCGCGCGGTTTCCACTTCGAATTCGGCGGCGAGGATGGCGACCGCGGCTTTCGCGGGGGCGGCGGGGGACGTGGCCCGCGCGGGCGGAGGCGGATGTTCGGCTCGGGCGAGCTGAGGCTGGTCCTGCTCAAGCTGATTGCCGACGAGCCACGCCACGGCTACGACCTGATCCGAGCAATCGAGGAACTGACCGGGGGCGATTATGCGCCGAGCCCAGGGGTTGTCTATCCGACGCTGACGATGCTCACCGACATGGGGCTGATCGAGGAAGCTGCCGCCGAAGGATCGCGCAAAGCGTTCGCCGCGACCGCCGAGGGAAAGGCGCTTCTCGATGAGAATGAAGCCGAGGTTGACGCCCTGTTCGAACGGCTCGAGCAGGCCGCGCCCGACAAGGACGGCAAGCGCCACCCGCCGATCGGGCGCGCGATCGGCAACCTCATGACCGCGCTCCGCCACCGCGTCGCGCACGATGGGTTCGATGACGCCCTGGTGCATGAGATTACCGAAATCCTCGACGAAGCCGCGCAGCGCATCGAGCGATTGAAGTGAATCTGAAAGCCGTTCGCCTCAATCGAAGCTGAGGGGCGAGGGGTAATCTTACTTCATGCGGGCTCTGCGCTTGATCACGCGCTGGTAGGTGCGAACTACCGCGCGGTTGATGTCGTCCCAGTCCATCGTTTCGGCATAGGTCAGCCCGGCCGCGCCGTGGCGCGCGCGAAGCGTGGGCTGGGCGGCATAAGCGCATAGGGCCGCGCTGAATTCGTCGATCGTGCCGGGGGTGACGAGCGTTCCGGTCTTGCCGTCCTGAACCAGGTTGGTCGCCCCCGAAGCGGCGGCGGCGACGACCGGGAGCGCGCACGCCATCGCTTCCAGGGTGACATTGCCGAACGATTCCGTGACCGACGGATTGAGGAAGACGTCGGACGAGGCGAGCGCGGTGGCGAGTTCGGTCCCGGTCAGCTCGCCGGTGAAGATCGCGTCGGGCAGGCGTTCGGCGAACCAGGCGCGTGCCGGGCCTTCGCCGATCACCAGCACCTTGAGCTCGGCGCCTTGGGCGACCGCCGCGTCGATCGCGTCGGCGAAAACATCGAGCCCCTTTTCGAGCACCAGCCGGCCGAGGAAGGACACCACCACCTCATCCCCGCCAATACCGTGCGCGGTACGGAAGTCGGCGCTTCGCCGCGCGGGGTTGAACTGCTTGCGGTCGATGCCGCGGGTCCAGATTGAAATATCGCGGTTCATACGCTGCGCGCGAAGGATCGCGGCCATCGACTCGGCGGGGGCGACGAGCGCGTCGCAGCGGCGATAGAAACGGCGCAGGATCGCGCGCACCGTCGGCTCAAGCCAGATGAGATGGTAATAGGCAAGGTTGGTTTCGAACCGCGTGTGGACCGAAGCCACCACTGGAATCCTGCGCCGCCGCGCCCAGCTGATCGCGCGATGCGAGACGATGTCGGGGCTGGCGACATGGATGACGTTGGGCGCGAACGCCTCCATGTCGCGCCGCACGCGCAGCGGGATACGCAGCGGCAGGCGATATTCGGGGCGTCCGGGGATTGCGGTGGCGGGGACGCTGACCACGTCGCCGACCGCCTTGAACGCGGGCTTGTCGACCGTC
>JBKJTQ010000146.1:0-3813 GCA_046589895.1 Sphingomicrobium sp. | reverse complement strand
GGTCTGCGCGCAGCAATGATGCGTTCAAACGCTTCGATCCCTTCAGTTCGAATTATGTCGTCTGGGTCCGTGCCGATCGGAAGGGTTGCGAACTGAAGTGTGTTTCCGTCTTTTAAGATAGGCAAAGCTCTACGCGCGGCACGGACCGAGGCTTTCTGCCCGGCATTGTCGCCGTCGAAGCACAGGATCGGCGCGGGATCGAGCCGCCACATCCGCTCAAGCTGAGCCTCGGTCAGCGCGGTGCCGTTGGGGGCGACGACTTCGGATATTCCGGTGCGGTCGAGCGCGATGACGTCCATATAGCCTTCGACGACGATCAGGCGCCCGGCCTTGCGCGAGGCGGGGGCGGCAAGGTCGATATTGTAGAGCGTGCGGCCCTTGTCGAACAGGATCGTTTCGGGCGAGTTCAGATATTTGGGCTCGCCGTCACCCAATATCCGCCCGCCAAAGGCGATCACGCGCCCGCGCTGGTCGCGGATCGGGAACATCAGACGGCCACGGAAGCGGTCGTAGCTTTCCTTGCCCTCCTCATCAGGGCGGATCAGCATGCCGGTGTCGACCAGCTTCTCCTCGCCGAGCGAGGCGAGCGCGGACTTTAGCTTGTTGCGACCCTGCGGAGCGAGCCCGAGGCCGAAGCGCGCGGTGGCGGCAGCATCGATGCCGCGCTTCGTCAAATAGGCACGCGCTTCGCCGCCATCGATCCCGGCAAGTTGTTCGGCATACCAGCGCTGCGCGGCGGCCATGACGTCATGCAGGCCCGCCGCCTGGTCCTGCTTTTCTTGGGCGCGTGGATCGGGCGCGGGGACATCCATCCCGGCCTTGCCCGCCAATTCCTTGACCGCGTCCATGAACGGCAGACCGCGCGCGTCGGTCAGGAAGCGGATCGCATCGCCGTGAGCGCCGCAGCCGAAGCAATGGTAGAATCCCTTCTCGTCGTTGATGGTGAAGCTGGGGGTTTTTTCACTGTGGAACGGGCAGCAGGCCTTATACTCGCGCCCGGCCTTGATCAGCTTTACCGTGGGGGTGATGATGGAACTGAGCGTCGTGCGAGCGCGCAGTTCGTCGAGGAATTGGGGGGAGAGGGTCATGTCTTCTCTGGCTTCGAATGTCCCCACCCCTTCGCCGCTTCGCGGCTCTTCCCCTCCCGCTTGCGGGAGGGGGTAGGGGGCAACGTCAAAGCTTCACCGATTGCCGTCAGCACCCCTTCGAGATTGCCCATCACCTCATTGTTCCAAAATCGCAGCACGCGATATCCTTGCGCTTCGATAAATCGAGTGCGCGCTTCATCCCGCGCATTCTCGCAATGCTGGCCGCCATCGAGTTCGATCACCAGCCGCCGCGACCGGCATAGGAAATCGGCAATGAATGAGCCAACGGGCATTTGACGCAAGAATTTATGCCCGAGGTGGCTGCGGCTGAGTTGGGTCCACAATCTGCGCTCGGCATCGGTCGCATTGTTGCGCAACCCCTGGGCTCTGGCGGTCGGGCGCGGACGGAATGGCGGCATGGTCGGTTAATGCCCACCCTAGCGAGCTCCCGCAATGGGGGAGTGACCCCACCCCCAGCCCCTCCCGCAAGCGGGAGGGGAGCTATTCACACCCCGCAAGCAAGCTTTTCACCAGCGCGCTTGCCTTGGCGGGTTCGATGCTCGTGGCGTGGCGTTGTTTCACTTCGGCCATGACGCGGCCCATGTCTTTCATCGAGCTCGCGCCCGTGTCGGCGATGATCGCGGCGATCGCGATGCGGGCTTCGTCTTCGCTCATCTGGCGGGGCAGGAAACGCTCAAGCGTAGCGATTTCGGCGGTTTCGATTGCGGCGAGTTCGGCGCGGCCGCCGGTTTCGTACAGCGCGGCCGATTCGCGGCGCTGCTTGATCATCTTCTGCATCACTTCGGTGACGAGTGCATCGTCTTCGGGTTGAACGCTCGCGGTGCGGAGTTCGATGTCGCGGTTTTTTATCGCCGACTGGAGCATGCGCAGCGTGCCGACTTTATCCTTGTCGCCGCTTTTCATCGCGATGATCAGCGCAGCCTTGATGTCGTCGCGAATCATCATGCTCTCATTTCGGTTGACCGGGAACGACAGGTCGTAGCGGCGATTCCGTGGCTTTTACAGCGTTGACGTTGGACCCTTAGAGGCCTAGCCGAATTGGCTTAGCGACATCGCCGATTTTTCTGATGCAGGAGCCCCACTTGGCCGATCCTCGATCCATGTCCGCGTGTCCAGCAGGAGCGACCGGCGTGATCGTTTTCGCCGACGGGCGGACGGTGTGGGGCCGCGGCTTCGGGGCCGAGGGGAGCGCGGTCGGCGAACTTTGCTTCAACACCGCGATGACCGGCTATCAGGAAGTGATGACTGACCCGAGCTATGCCAAGCAGGTGGTCGCCTTCACTTTCCCGCACATCGGCAATGTCGGGGCTAATGAGGAGGATGTCGAGGCGGGCGCGGCACATGCGCTGGGGTGTCTGGTGCGCGAGGCGGTGACTTCACCGTCCAATTTCCGATCGACGCAGGATTTTCCAAGCTGGATGGCGGCGACCGGGCGGATTGGGGTGTCGGGGGTCGATACGCGCGCGTTGACGCGACTGGTGCGGCGCGAGGGGCCGCCGACGGTGGCGTTTGCGCATGATGCGAGGGGCGAATTTGATTTGGACGCGCTGCAGCGCGAGGCGGCGGAATGGCCCGGGCTTGAGGGGATGGATCTGGCGAAGGAGGTGAGCCGGGGGCAGTTGGAGGCATGGAGCGGCGGCAAGTGGCGGTTGGGCGAGGGGTATGCTCTTTGCCCCCTCCCGCATGCGGGAGGGGCTGGGGGTGGGGACACCGCTCAAACGAACGCAGCGCTTTCCGACGACCGTCCTCCCCACCCCTCAATCCCCTCCCGCGAGCGGGAGGGGAGGCAAGGACGCATTCCCCACGTCGTCGCGATCGACTATGGCGCCAAGCGCAATATCTTTCGCAATCTGGTCGCAGCGGGGGCTCGGGTGACGATCGTTCCGGCGGGGGCGAGTTTCGATGAGGTGATGGTTCACGAGCCCGACGGATTTTTCCTCTCCAACGGGCCGGGCGATCCGGCGGCGACGGGGGAATATGCGGTGCCGCTGATCCGGAAACTGCTGGAGACGGGCAAGCCTTTGTTCGGAATTTGCCTTGGTCATCAATTGCTTGCGCTTAGCGTCGGGGGAAAGACCGCGAAGATGTTCCAGGGCCATCGCGGCGCCAACCACCCGGTCAAACGCTGTTCGGATGGGGCGGTCGAGATCACCAGCATGAACCACGGCTTCGCGGTCGAGCGCGAGGGGTTGCCGGCGAACGTCCGCGAGACCCACGTCAGCCTGTTCGACGGCAGCAATTGCGGGCTCGAACTGACCGACAAACCGGCGTTCAGCGTTCAATATCACCCCGAGGCGAGCCCGGGGCCCCAGGACAGTTTCTATCTGTTCGAGAAGTTCGTGGGGATGATGCGGTGAGGGTCATTATAGCTGCTCTAGCCCTGTCGCTGTGCGGATGCGAGATCGAAGCACGAGAGATCGCGAAAGAGTGTGGCGTCGAGCAAGTTCAACTGGATGCCGGGTTTGAGGCTGTCGACCAGCTACGGGTTGGTCAAAGCCGCAAGGTTGGTCACTGCACGCTTAAAAAAATCGCAGGCTCGAAGCGGGTAGTCGTTCTGATCGCTAAAGATCGCGGCTTTTTCATACCGGGCGAGCGATAGTGGTCTTCCGCCCGGTCTTCAGCGTCCAGTATCACCCCGAAGCGAGCCCGGGGCCGCAGGACAGTTTCTATCTGTTCGAGAAGTTCGTGGGGATGATGCGGTGAG
>JBKJTQ010000082.1:0-4158 GCA_046589895.1 Sphingomicrobium sp. | reverse complement strand
CTTCGTTGTCCCAGTCGCTCCGGTCGCGCCGGCTCCGGTCACAATTGCTCCGGTCGCGCCGGTCGCGCTGGCTCCGATCACAATAGCTCCGGCCGCTCCGGCGCCAGTCGCCGAGGTCGCACATATTGCCGCCCGTGCCCCGCGTTCGCGCGCGGCGGCGGGGAGCAAGGCCAAGGCGGCTTTCACACTGCGGCTCGACGCGGCGCGTCACTTGAAGCTTCGCCTCGCCTGTGCGGTCACCGGCCGCTCGGCGCAGCAATTGGTCACCGAGGCGCTCGACGAATTGCTTGGCACGATGCCCGAGCTCGACTCGATGGCCGAGCGCGCGCCGGCAAAGCGCGCGAATCGCTGAACGACATACAAAGGGAATGGTGATCATGGCAAAGCGCTATCATTGGGGGCACGCCCTCACCGCGATCGGCCTGGTTGGCGCGCTCGCAGCATGTTCGAATCCGATGTCGCGCACCAACAGCGCCTCGGCGGTGAAGGTCGATCCGTCGAAGGTCGGAATAGCGATGAGGGCGCAGGCCGCGCTCGCCGCCAACGATCTTGCGACCGCGCTCAGCCTTGGCGAAGCCGCGGTTGAGTATCGCCCCAGCGACGCCAGCTTCCGCGCCTTGCTCGGCAATATCTACCTCGCTTCGGGCCGTTATGCCTCGGCCGAACAATCCTATCATGATGCGCTCACGCTGGCCGCACCCGACCCGCAAGTCGTGCTAAAATATGCGCTGGTCCAGATCGCGCTCGGCAAGAGCCATGACGCGGTGGCGATGCTCGGCGAAGCGCAATCTTTGCTCGACCCCGCCGACCTTGGGCTGGCGCTGGCGCTGGCGGGTCGCGCGAGCGACGCCGTGGCGGTGCTCGAACCCGCTTCACGGTTGCGCGGCGCCGATGCCCGGACGCGGCAGAATCTCGCGCTTGCATATGCGCTCGGCGGCGACTGGGCGCAGGCCCGGATCGTCGCGGAACAGGATCTTGCCGCCGACCAGGTCGACGCGCGCATGGCCGAATGGCTGGCGATGGCCAAGCCGGGGCAGGCGAGCGCGCAGGTCGCCGCCTTCATCGGCATCCGGCCGCTGGCGAGCGATCCCGGCCAGCCGGCCCGGCTCGCGCTGAACGTCGCCGCTTCGGCGACACGCCAGGCCGCGCTCGAGACGCCGGTCGCGACCCCGACGGCCGCCGCCACTTCGGTCGAGGCAGCGCCGCAAGTCGCCGAATCCGTCGAGCCGGCTTTCGAAGCACCGGTCGAAACCGCCGCTCTCGCCGCCCCGACGCCGGTGGTCGAAATGGCTCCGCTCGCTGCGCCGCGCAAGGTCGCGCTGCATACTCCGCGCCCGGCGCTGACCCCCGCCGCGGTCAAGCTCACCCAGACGCTTCCCGAACTTCGCCGCAACGCTTCGCTCCGCACCGGCGCATCGCGCAGCCGCGTGGTGGTGCAGCTCGGCGCCTATAACTCGCGCAACTTTATCGCCAGCGCATGGAATAAGGCCGCGAGCCGCCACGCCGCGCTTCGTCAATATGTTCCGGTGACCGCGCGCTTCGACGGCGCCAAGGGCACCTTCTACCGCCTGTCGGTCAAGGGCTTTGCCAGCAATCGCGAGGCGATCGGCCTGTGCAGCGGCCTCAAGCGCGCAGGGACCAGCTGCTTCGTCCGTGCCGCTTTCAACGATGCACCGGTCCAGTTCGCGTCGCGCTGATCGCTAGGTGCGGCGGCCGGCGGTAAGCCGGTCGAGGCACGCCATCCGCACCGCAACCCCCATTTCGACTTGCCGCACGATCAGCGAGCAGGCCGGATGGTCGGCGAGTTCGCCGTCGATTTCGACCCCGCGGTTGATCGGGCCGGGGTGCATGATGACCGCGCCCTCCGCGGCGCGCGCGAACCGCTCCATGGTTAGGCCGTAGCGGGCGAGATATTCGCCTGGTGCATCGCCCAGATCCTCATCCATTCGCTCGCGCTGGACGCGAAGCATCATCACCACGTCGGCGTCGGCCACGGCTTGATCGATATCGCTCGCTCCATGCAGATTGTCAGGCAAAAGCGACGGCGGTCCCGCAAACCGCAACTCGGCCCCGAGACGCGCCAACAGCATGGCGTTCGACCGCGCGACGCGGCTGTGGCGGATATCACCGCAGATCGCGACCTTGAGCCCCTCGATCCGTCCGAAATGCTGGCGGATCGTCGCGGCGTCGAGGAGCGCCTGGGTGGGATGCTCGCCGGTACCGTCGCCGCCGTTGATCACCGGGCAATCCAGGATCGCCGCGACATCGGCCGGCGCGCCCTTGGTGCCATGGCGGATGACCAGCGCATCGGGGCGCATCGCGTTGAGCGTTTTCGCCGTATCCTCAAGCGTTTCACCCTTCTTGATCGAGCTATGCTCGACCACCATCGTCACGACCTGCGCGCCGAGGCGGTTAGCGGCGATTTCAAAGCTGAGCAGAGTCCGCGTCGAATTTTCGAAGAAGGCATTGACGATCGTCAATCCGTCGAGGCGGTGATCGTTGCGCCGCGGCAGGCGATTATAAGCGAACCAGCGCTCGCCCTCGTCGAGGATCGCGGCAAGGTCGGCGTCGCCGAGCGAATCGATGCTGAGTAAGTCCACGAGAGCGCGGCCTAATCTTCGCTCCGCGCCTTGACCAGCCCGGTCCGACTCGCGTGATGGCGCGCAACGTGGTAATTGCTCGCCCCACCACGACAGGGGGAAAAAGGTCATGGCGAATACCGCGGCGGCGCCTGTGGCACAGCGTCTCGAATCACTCGACTTCGTGCGCGGGTGCGCGCTGTTCGGGATCCTGCTGATGAACATCAACGGGATGGGGCTTGGCCCCGCTTATGACAATCCATCGATTGCCGGCGGAGTTACCGGGATCAATTTGTGGACCTGGTTCGTGATCAACGTCGGGTTTGAAGGGACGCAGCGCGCGCTTTTCTCGATGCTGTTCGGTGCGGGGGTGATCCTGCTCAGCAGCCGGCTCGAAGCCTCGGGCCGCGCCGATTCCGCCGACATATTCTTTCGCCGTAACCTGTGGTTGATCGGGTTCGGGCTGGTCAACAGCTGGCTGCTGTTGTGGGTCGGCGACATTCTCTTTTATTACGGCGTCACCGCATTGTTCCTCTACGCCTTCCGCAAGCTCCCCGGCAAAACCCTGCTCGCGCTTGGCGTCGGGTCGCTGCTGCTCGGCGCGGCGTGGAGCGCGATCGACGCGCGGCGACTTGTGGCACTGCACGATCAGGCACAAGCCGCTACGGTCGTCCCCGCCGCAACGCGCTCGGCCGAACAGAAACGCTCGATAGAAGAGTGGGCGGAAAAATCGAAGGCTGGCCCGCCGCCCGCCGCTTATGCTGCGATGCGCAGAGCCGACACTGCCTCCTACTGGAGCGCGCTCAAGAATCGGGCGGGCATCATCAAGCATTTCCAGTCGTGGAACCTCTATCGCTACTTTTTCGACATTTTCGGGATGATGATGCTCGGCATGGCGTTGTTCCGGCTCGGCGTGCTGACGCTGGAGGCGCGGACGCGGACCTATGCCGCGATGATGGGCGGCGGTTATGCCATCGGGCTGACCACCAATATCCTCGAAGCGCGGTGGATCATGGAACATGGCTTCAGCGCGCTGGCCTATGTGCAGGCATCGATTAGCTATGACGTCAGCCGGCTGGCGATGACGCTCGGTCATCTTGGCCTGCTAATGCTGTTCCTGCGCTCTGATATCCTGCCGTTCGTGCGCCGTTCGATGGCCGCGGTCGGGCGAATGGCGCTGACCAATTATCTGACCCACTCGGTCGTCGCGCTGATATTTTTCATCTTGATGGGATGGTTCGGACTGCTCCAGCGGCACCAGCTTTACTTTGTCGTGCTCGCGATCTGGGCGGTGCAGTTCATCGTCAGCCCGATCTGGCTCGCTCATTATCATTTCGGGCCGGTCGAATGGCTGTGGCGCTATCTCACTTACGGGACCAAGCCGCCGTTCCGCCGCTCGGTCGCCGCCCCCCCGGCGGGAGCAAGCCCGCTCCCCGCCTAGGCGCGCGGCAAATGCGACAGTGCGTCGATCGCCGCCTGGAGGATGTGCGCGGCGGCGTGGGCGTCGATCCTCTCGGCGCGCCTGGCGCGGCTCATGTCGGCCTCGATCATCGTCCAGGCGGCGATCGACGCACTGTCG
>JBKJTQ010000073.1:0-2714 GCA_046589895.1 Sphingomicrobium sp. | reverse complement strand
CCGCCGGCCCAATGCCGGCGCACGCACGCGATTGAATCAGCCGCCGTCATAGGAAGCGCCTTGGCTGGCTGCAAGCAATCGCTTACATCGCGCGCCATGCCCGACACCTTCTTTGCCGACCGTCCGCCGCTCGACGTGCTGATCGCCGCCCCGCGTGGCTTCTGCGCGGGCGTGGACCGCGCGATCACGATCGTCGAGCTGGCGATCGAGCGCTACGGCCCGCCGGTATATGTCCGCCACGAGATCGTCCACAACGCCTTCGTCGTCGACCGGCTGCGCGGGCTTGGCGCGGTGTTCGTCGAGGAATTGGACGAAGTCCCCGATGGCCGCCCAGTGGTGTTCTCGGCGCACGGCGTGCCCAGGCTCGTCCCCGCCGCCGCCGAAGCGCGCGGACTCGATTATCTTGACGCCACCTGCCCGCTGGTGAGCAAGGTCCATCGCCAGGCGCAACGGCTGATCGAGGCTGGACGCCATATCCTGTTCATCGGCCACGCCGGCCACCCCGAAGTGATCGGCACCTTCGGGCAAGTCCCCGATGGATCGATGACGCTGATCGAGACTGCCGCCGATGCCGGGGCAATCACTGTCGCCGACCCCGACAATCTTTCCTTCCTCACTCAGACGACGCTGTCGGTCGATGACACTCAGGAAATCGTTGCCATTCTGACGCGCCGCTTCCCCTCGATCCGTGCGCCCAAGGGTGAGGATATTTGCTACGCCACGACCAATCGCCAGACCGCGGTCAAGATCATCGCTCCGCAATGCGAGCGCATGCTCGTAATCGGCGCCCCGAACAGCAGCAATTCGCTGCGCCTTGCCGAAGTTGCCGAACGCCTCGGCGTGCCCGCGCGGCTAATTCAGCGGGCGAGCGACATCGACTGGCCTTGGCTTGGACGACCAGCGACGCTCGGTCTAACCGCCGGGGCATCGGCGCCTGAAGTACTCGTCACCGAAGTAATCGAGGCGCTCAGGCACCGCTTTTCGGTAACGGTCGAGGAAGCCGCGCACATCACCGAGGATATGGTGTTCAAGCTCCCCCGCGCACTCGTCGCCTGACATGAGCAATTTGCCCAAGGTTGAAATTTTCACCGATGGCGCGTGCAAGGGCAATCCCGGCCCCGGCGGCTGGGGCGCGCTGATCCGCATGGGCGCGCGCGAGAAATTAGTCTCGGGCGGCGATCCGCTGACGACCAACAATCGCATGGAGCTGATGGCCGCCATTAAGGCGCTTGAGGCGCTGACCAAGCCGTGCCGGGTGACGCTCACCACCGACAGCAATTATGTCCGCGATGGGATCATGAAGTGGATCCACGGCTGGCAGCGCAACGGCTGGAAGACTGCTGACCGAAAGCCGGTCAAGAATGCCGATCTATGGCAGGCGTTGCTCGACACAGCCGCGCGGCACGAGGTCGAATGGCATTGGGTCAAGGGGCATAGCGGCCACGCCGAGAATGACCGCGTCGACGAATTAGCGTGCGCCGCGGCCGAAGTGGCGCGCAGGCGCTAGCGCGGGGCGAAGTCGGTCGGATCGATACCGCTGAGCGCATCCACCGGCTCACCAAGGATCAGCGAAGCGCATAACAGTGAAGCGGCGGGCGCGGTCTGAATGCCCATCCCGCCCTGGCCGGCGCACCAAAAGAAATTCGCGGAAAGCGGGTCAAAACCGAATTTCATCCGCCGGTCGGGCGCGAAGGTGCGCAGCCCGGCCCATTTACGCTCGACCGCCTCGACCGGCCAGTCGACCGCTTGCTCGAAACGGTCGATGGCCATGGCGACGTCGATTTCCTCGGGCGCTGCGTCGCACGGATCGGCGAGCGTCTCGTCGAGCGGGCACACCCAAACCATATTGTCGGCCTCACCTTTGAAATAGAAGCTCTGGTGGAGGTCGGTGACCAGCGGCACGTCGCGGAGGCCCGTCCGCCCGACGCGGAGCTGGACCACGGTTCGCCGCCTCGGCTCAAGCCCGAGGCCCGGCACCCCGGCGCTCCGCGCGACGTCGTCGCCCCACGCGCCCGCGGCATTGACGAGCACGCCCGCGTCGATCGCGCCGGCATTGGTCCCGATCCGCCACCCTGCCCTCGTCCGCACCGCCGAATTGAGCGCGACGCCGGTCCGGACCGCACCTCCGTTGCGGCGGATCGCCGCGAGGCAGGCGGAGTGAAACGCCGCCACCTCAATGTCGGCGCAGCTTTCCTCGAACCACGCTCCGGTCCACTGATCCCGCATGCCGGGGATCATCAGGTCGAGCGCATCGCGGTCGAGATGCGAAGGCGCATAATTGCCGCAAAGGTTGATCGCCTCGTTCATCACCACGCTGCATGGGCCGGTGAGATGGAGCGCGCCGCGGCGCCGTAGCAATGGTGTCGATGCGCCCGGCCAATTTTGATCGAACATCAGCTTCGAAGCGAGGGTTAGCTTGCGCTCGGGCGTGTCACCGCCAAGGCTTGCCTGCCAGAAGGCCACCGAGCGGCCGGTCGCGTGGCGGCCGCACAAATCCTCCGCCTCGATCAGCATGACCCGCCGCGACGGCGCCAGGCGTGCGCCAAGGCTGGCCCCTGCGATCCCGCCGCCGACGATAAGGATGTCAGTCTCAACCATAAGCGCCGCATGGTTACGGTTTGATAAGGCGGGCCGTCTAGGGGGGTAGGCATGGACAAGGCGCTCTTTACCGATTTGCAATGGTGCGGGTCCGGATGTCGATCACCGCTGCCCAC
>JBKJTQ010000213.1:0-6129 GCA_046589895.1 Sphingomicrobium sp. | reverse complement strand
CCAAGGCTCAGCCCGGCATAATTGTGGCTCGGCCCGATGATCCCGTCGAAGTTGATCTCGACGATGCTCGACGACGACGGCGCCACTATCGCTCCACTGCGAGCACGCGGTCCCCGGATTCGACGCCGAGCATCTCCATCGCCTTGGCATCGATCAGCAATTCGCCACGCTCGGTGCGGATGACCTGGGCATAGCAAGCGGCAAATTCGTGCAACGTCCCGCTGGCGAGCATCATCGCCTCGCCGCCGTCCTTGGCCTCGTCCGCGACGCGCAGCCATTGCGCCTCTTTGACAGTCTTGATCGCGTCGGTCGGCGCCGTTACCGTCGGGCCGCCGTCGAAAATATCGATGAAGCACTCCCAGGTGAAGCCCTCCTTTTCGAGCATTTTCAGTGCCGCGCGCCCGGTCGGGTGCGGCTGCCCCATCACCGATTGCGCGCTGTCGGGGAGCATCGCGACATAGATTGGCGTCTTGGGCATCAGATCGGCGATGAATTGTGTCCCGTAGACCGCGTTGAAATCGTCCGCCTCGGGAAAGCTCATCCCGAAGAAGCGCCCCGCGAGCGCGTCCCAGAAGGGCGAATTGCCGGCCTGGTCCATCACTCCGCGCAGCTCGGCGAGAACGCGGCTCGCGAACCGCGGGCGGTGCTGCTTGATGAACAGATAGCGGCTGCGCGCGAGCAGCATGCCGAGCCCCCCGGCGCGTTCATGCGGGTGGAGGAACAGCCCACCGACTTCGGATGAGCCTTCGAGGTCGGTGGTCAGCGACAGCGTCTGGTTGCGGAAGATTCGCGCCAGTTCCTCGCTCTTTTGGGTCAGCGTCGACAAGCGGTAGCTGTAGAAGGGGCGGTCGACGCCGACCTGCCCGAATATCTGGCACGACCCACGGATCGCCTTGGTCTCATAATTCTCAAGCACGAATACATAAAGGTCGTCGCCGGGGGCCTCGCCCGAGCGGCTGAAGCCTTCTTCCGAGCGCGCCAACTTTGCCTCGAGCGTCGCCTTGTCGGCGGGCAAATTGGTGAATCCTCCGCCAGTCAATTTGGCGAGGTCGTAGAGAGCGCGCGCGTCGCCGGCGCGCGCGGCGCGGATGCGGAAGCTCATGCCAGCTCCCCGGCGTGGCAGGTCATGCCGCATTCCCGGCCAGGCGCAGGATAGTCAGCGCGGACAGAGCGGCGCGCTCGGACAGGCTGTCGACGATCAGAAATTCCTCCATCGAGTGAATGCTTCCCCCGCGCACTCCCATTGTGTCGATCACCGGGACTCCGCACGCGGCGATGTTGTTGCCGTCGCACACCCCGCCGCTCGACTGCCATGCGACCGGCTGGCCAAGATCGGCGCCGGCCTTCTTCACGACCGCGAACAAGGCGTCGAGCGCGGGTGTCATCGGCTTGGGCGGGCGCGCGAAATGGCCGTGGGTAGCGATACATAGGTCATGCTCGGCCGCGACCATTGCCACCGACGCTTCGATCAGGCTTTGCGCACGCGCCTGATCGTCGAGCGTCGCGGGACGCAAATTGACGCGCAAGATGGCGAGGTCGGGAACGACATTGTTCGGACTCCCACCGTCGATCCGCGCGGGGTTGACCGAGAGCTGCGGGCTGACCCCTTGCTTGAGGCGTAGCGCAAGGTCCGCTGCGGCGACGAGCGCATTGCGCCCGTCCTCGGGATTGCGCCCGGCGTGCGCCGACTTGCCGGTGACGGTGAAGCTGAAATTGCCGCTCCCCGGGCGCGCCCCGGCGAAGGTCCCCTCGGGCAGCGCCGAGGGCTCATAGGTCAAAGCGGCGTGCTTGCCCGCGGCGGCGCGCGCGATGAGCGTGGCCGACCCCAGCGACCCGACTTCCTCGTCCGAATTGAGGATGACTTCATAGCCGATCCGGCTCGCGAGCGGCGACGCTTCGACCGCCGTCAAGGCCGCCAGCATCACCGCGATGCCGCCCTTCATGTCGGCGACCCCCGGGCCGTTGAGCACGCCCGGCTCAAGCCAACGCGTTGCCTGGAAGGCGTGGCCGGCGCCGAACACGGTGTCCATGTGGCCGGTGAACAGCAATTGGATCGGCGCTTGCGGGCGCACGACGAGGTGGAGATTGCGCCCGTGCGGCACTTCGATGGCGCGGCCTGTGACATCGATTGCCTCGACCGGCGCCGGCTCGGCCAGTCGAATTTCGCCCGGAAGGTCGGCGAACGCGCCGGCCAGCCGGCTGGCAAGGACCGCCAATCCGTCGAGATTGCGCGATCCGCTGTTGATTGCCGCCCAATTTTCGACTTGGCGCAGCATGTCGGCCGCCGCCGCTCGCTCGACGCAATCGCGCTCAATTGATGCCAGCAACTCCATCGCGCGCTGACTAGCGCGGCGCGCGGCGGAACGCCACACCCGGCAAGCCGGTCGTGATGCGGGTGGTTTGCCATTTGCGTCCGCCGCCCCTAGCGTCCGGCAATGCTTGACCCGCGCGCTTCACCATGTCGTCGCGAACACGAGCTCTCCCTGGACCGTGGCCTCATTTGACTTCTTCGTTCCATCTCGCCTGCCCCCGGACGGGCGCCGCGCTTCACGAGGTCGATGGGGCGTTGCGCTCCGACCGCGGCGACTCCTACCCGATGGTCGAAGGCGTCGCCGTGATCGTCGAGGGCGTGAGCGTCAAACCGCGATCGGCACCGATGGCGCCGCACGTGATCGATCAATTGATGAACGCCCTCGGGCTGCACCCGTCTCGCCGGACCGCGATCGAACAGGCGTTTGCCCAGGAATTTACGTTCAAGGAAGCCTGGATTCAGACCGAGGCCGACCAGTTTCTCGGTCGCGTCGCCGCATCGCATGAGGGGCTTTCCCGCGCACTCGGCCTTGAGCATGCGGATCGGCCTGTTCCGGCCGCGGTAAACGAAGCGCCGTCGATCGCCCTGACCTCGATGTTCAATATCAGGCGGTTGAACCCGGACACCTCGTTCAGCGTCAATGTGCGGGTCGAAAATCTTGGACGGTCGATCCTGTCATCCACTGGCGCGCAACCCTTCCTGCTGTCCTATCACTGGATTGACGCCGACGGCGTCGAGCGCGAGGGGAAACGCACCCCATTGTTCGACGATTTGCTGCCCGGACGGTCAATGACGATCCCGGTGTTTATCGACGCGCCGCCGCAGCCCGGTCGACAGCGACTGCGCATTCGGGCGCTTCAGGAACATGTCGGCTGGTTCGACCAATCGTGGAACGACCACGACGTCGACATCGTGGACGGTGCGCAGACCATCGACGATCCGCCGTGGCGGCGAAGCGGCAACCGGTTCAACTATAATGGCGATCATTTCGAAGCGGTTCGCTTGCTTGGCGAATGGCGCGATACATTGTTCGATCGGCCGGTCGAGCGAGTCGTCGAAATCGGCGGCAACGCCAATCCGATGATTGATCATTTCGACATGCCCGAAAAATATAATGTCGATGTCGATCCTTATGGCATGATCGTTGGCAAGCTCATCCGGTACGGGATGGACACCAAGGTCAATTTCATCGTCGCCGATGGGATGGCGCTGCCGATGCCGCCGCGTTCGATCGACATGCTGGTGATGTTCGCCACTTTTCATCATTTCCCGCAACCGGTCGAACTCCTGTCGCGATTGCGGGAATATGTCGCCGACGACGGGCTGATCTGCCTGCTGTGCGAGCCGATCGGGCATGTCCATCGCGACTTGATCGAGGATGAATATCTTCAGGAAATCCGCAAGGGCGTGAACGAGCAAAGCTTCGAGCTGTGGGAATATGACCAGATGTTCGAAGCCGCCAAGCTCGATGTCGTCGCCGCCCAGGTCGACGTCGGCTCGATCAAGTTCGCGCTCAGGCCGCGACCCGGCTGATCGCTCGCTGCGTCACAGCCATTGCGCAAACCCGTCGAGGATCGCGCAATACATGTCGCGCTTGAACGGCACGATCAATTCAGTGAGCCGGCTCGGCTCGACCCATTGCCAATGGCTGAATTCGGGATGCTCGGTGGCGATGTCGATGTCGGCGTCGGTGCCAAGGAAGCGCATGAGATACCAGTCCTGAACTTGGCCCCGATACTTGCCCTTCCACAATTGGTCGGCGATCGCGGGGGGAATGTCGTAACGCAATTGCTGCGGATGATCGGCGATCTTGTCGACCAGATGCGGCGCAATCCCGGTTTCCTCCTCAAGTTCGCGCAGCGCGCCGTCCCACGGCGTCTCGCCCTTGTCGAGCCCGCCCTGCGGCATCTGCCACGCCTCATCCCGATTATCGATCCGCCGCCCGACCCACACCAGCTTGTGCGAATTGATCAGCATCACGCCAACCCCGCGGCGGTAAAGACGATCGTTGTTGGTCATCGCGACACTCCGTAATTCCAAAACCGTCATCGCGGCGCCCTCGACTTTGCTCGGGGCAGGCCAATCCGGGGTCCACCTGCCTTGCTTTGGGCGAGAAGAAAAGGTGGGTCCGGGTCAAGCCCGGGATGACGGCCAAGTGGAGATCGCGCCATTGCGACCAGCGGAGGCTGCGCTTAGGCGGGCGCGATGAGCGCTTGCTGGCCATGACCGACCGTCCCCCATTCGATGTTCGACGTTTCCTCAAATGGTGGCGCGCGCCGTGGTGGACCCTCGCCATCCTGACCGGCGCCAAAAGCTTTTATGACAATCCGATTCTCGGCTCGCCGCGGCTCAACCGCGCTGGGCTCCATGTGTGGCGCAAGCGTAGCGCGCACGCATTCGCCGATCGCCGCCGTGCGCGGCTCGCCCGTCACCTCCCCGCCAAGCTTCGCGCCGAGTTCGACCGCGACGGGTTCGTCGTCCTCCCCAATGTCCTTTCGCAAACCGACTTCAGCCGGCTCCAGGCGGAGCTGCTTGATGCCGAGATGGAGTCGCGCGCTCACCGCCAGGGAGACACCATCACCCGCCGCGTTGCGGTCGGGCCCGAGGTGCGGCGCCGCTTTCCCGCGCTCGACGGCTTGCTCGACAGTCCGCGCTGGAAAAACATCATGGCCTATGTTTCGAGCACCCGCAGCGCGCCGCTTTACTATATCCAGACGATCGCCGCGGGGGTGGTCGAGGGGCTCCCCGACCCCCAGCTCCATCTCCATTCGGATACGTTTCACCCGTCGCTGAAGGCGTTTCTGTTTCTGACCGACGTCTCGGACGACGGGCGCCCGCTGACCTATGTCGCCGGCTCGCATCGCCTCACCCCCGAGCGCGCGCGGTGGGAACGCAACAAGGTCGTCAACATCGACATTTGCGATCGGCTATCGCAGCGCGGCTCACTCCGCGTCGAGGTCGAGGAACTCGCCTTGCTCGGCCTGCCACAGCCAACGCGCTTTGCGGTCCCCGCCAATACGCTGGTCGCGATCGACACCAGCGGGTTTCACGCGCGCGCCGATTCTGATCATCCGACGCTGCGGGTCGAGCTGTGGGCCTACAGCCGCCGGACCCCGTTCCTGCCGTGGGCGGGCGGGCATTTGATGTCGTGGCGCCCGCTCGCGATCCGCCGCGCCGAATGGCTCGGCGCGCTCATCGACGCGCTGGCCAGGCGCGGCTTGATGATCCAGCACTGGCGTCCGGCCGGAAGGCGCAGGCCGCGCGACCCGTGACAGAGGGCCTGCCTTGCTGATCGAGGTTGAGGCTGGCATCGCACTGCCCACGGTCGTAAGAGCGAGGGGAAACCCGAAATTCACTGCCTGAAGGACGCCCATGACGCAGTCGGCAACGCATCTGCTGACCCCCGAGGAAGCCCATGCCCACCCGCCGATGGAGGCGATGGTGGTGCGCTTCGCCGGGGATAGCGGCGACGGCATGCAATTGACCGGCGGGCAGTTCACTCTGTCGACCGCGCTCGCCGGCAACGACCTTGCGACCTTTCCCGATTTCCCCGCCGAAATCCGCGCCCCGCTGGGGACGACGTTTGGCGTTTCGGCGTTCCAGATCAACTTCGGCTCGACCGCGATCGATACCGCGGGGGACCAGCCCGACGTGCTGATCGCAATGAACCCCGCGGCGCTTAAGGTGAACAGCAAGGAGCTTCGCGACGGCGGGCTGATCATCGTCGACGAAGGCGAGTTCACGCCGCGCAACCTGACCAAGGCGGGCTATGCGCAAAGCCCGCTCGACGACGGCAGCCTCGCGCGCTGGCAGCTCGT
>JBKJTQ010000212.1:0-2734 GCA_046589895.1 Sphingomicrobium sp. | reverse complement strand
TCGCCAACGGATCGTCGGGGATTGCGGTGGGGATGGCGACCTCTATCCCGCCGCACCATGTCGGCGAATTGATCGAGGCGGCGGCGCATCTGATCGACAATCCGGGGGCCGATGATGGCGCGCTGATGGACTTTGTCCAGGGGCCCGATTTTCCCACGGGAGGCGTGCTGGTCGATGGGCGCGCGGCGATCGCGCTGGCGTACAGGACCGGGCGCGGGAGTTTCCGGATTCGTGCGCGGATCGACGTGGAGCGCGAAAAGGGCGGGGGGTGGCATCTGCTCGTCAGCGAGATTCCCTATGGGGTGCAGAAGGGGCGGCTGATCGAGGCGATCGCGGGGCTGATCGGGGACAAGAAGCTCCCCATATTGGCCGATGTGCGCGACGAGAGCGATGCCGCGGTGCGGATCGTCCTTGAGCCGAGATCGCGCACGGTCGATCCTGAATTGCTGATGGAGAGCCTGTTCCGGATGAGCGAATTGGAAGTGCGCTTCCCGCTCAATCTCAACGTGCTCGACAAGAATCGGACGCCGGGGGTGATGAGCCTCAAGCAGGCGCTGGTCGCGTGGCTCGAGCATCAGATCGAAGTGTTGCTGCGGCGTTCGCGAACGCGGATCGGCAAGATCGACGAGCGGCTGGAATTGCTCGACGGCTATCTGATTGCATTTTTGAACCTCGACCGGGTGATTGCCATCATCCGCACCGAGGATGAGCCCAAGGCGGTGATGATCGCCGAATTCGCGCTCAACGACCGCCAGGCCGAGGCGATCCTCAACATGCGGCTGCGCAGCTTGCGGCGGCTCGAAGAGTTTGAGATTGGCAAGGAGCGCGCCGCGCTGGCCAAGGAGCGCGAGGGGTTGGCGGCGCTGGTCGAAAGCCCGGTCAAGCAGCGCAACCGGCTGAAGAAGGATTTGGCAGCGCTTGGGCTCGCTTATGCGGGGGACGAGCGGCGCACCCAGTTGAAGGAAAGCGGCCCGGCACGTGAACTCGACTGGAGCCAGATGATCGAGAAGGAGCCAATCACGGTGATCCTGTCGCAGCGCGGCTGGATACGATCGATGCGCGGGCATATCGCGCTGTCCGAAGTGGCCGAGATGAAGTGGCGCGAAGGCGACGGGCCGCACCTCGCCTTCCACGCTCAGACGACCGACAAATTGCTGATGATGGCCGACAATGGCCGGGTCTATTCGCTCGGCGGGGACAAGCTTCCGGGCGGGCGCGGATTCGGCGAGCCGTTGCGCCTGACGATCGACCTTGAGGCCGAGGCCGAGGTGATCGCGGCGATGGTGGTGCGCGGCGACACGCGGTTGGTGGTCGCGACCAGCGATGGGCGCGGCTTCGTGACCAATGGCGAGGCGGTGATCGCCGAGACGCGCAAGGGCAAGCAATTGGTCAATCTGCGACCCGGCGCAAAGGTCATGCTGTTGCGCGCCGTCAAGCCGAACGCCGACGCGGTCGCGGTGATCGGCGAGAATCGCAAGATGCTGGTGTTCCGATTGGACGAGCTGCCAGAATTGGGGCGCGGGTCGGGGGTCCAGTTGCAGCGCTATCGCGATGGCGGGCTGAGCGACGCGATCGCCTTCGCCATCGCCGACGGGATCAGCTGGCCATTGGGCGGAGAAAGCGGACGGGTGCGGACCGAGAGCGACCTGACGCCATGGCGCGCGATCCGCGGTGCGAGCGGCCGGATCGCCCCCAATGGCTTCCCCAGAAGCAACCGTTTCGAGGCGCTTCCGGTGGTGCCAAAATCCGACCCATTATGACGATCCGTTAACCTGTCGCGATTAATGCGGAGCCATGCAGGCTGCAGCATCCCGCCCGGCGGCGCCACAAGGCGCGCGCGGCGCGGCCCTCGATGGCCCTACCGAATCGCGCGCGGCCGCGGAGGGCAGCGCCTTGCTTTCTGCCTTGCCGATCGCGGCGGCGATCGTCGGGTTGACCTCGAAGGGCATTTTGAAACTGATCGAACGCAACGCGCGGTTCGACGAAGTGATCGCGCAGACCGGCGACGAGGCGATGATGCGGGGCGATTTTCGCCATTGCGTCCATCTCCAGATCGCCGAACTGATGACCGCCTTCCTGACCGAAGACGCGGCGCCGAGCGAACTCGATTTTTGCGACGGAGACGGGGTCGGATCGCGCCATTTCCGGATCAAGCTCGCGCCGCTCGCGCGCGACGAGGTGCGGGGGAGCCCACGCTGCCTCGTCTGCCTGGTCGATCGCACGGTCGAGGTGCGCGCGGAACGCTCGCTCCGTGCCGAAATGCTGCGCGACAGCCTGACCGGGCTTCCCAACCGGCTGAGTTTTACCGAAGCGGTCGAGACCGCGGGCCTGGCGGCGGCAGAATTGCGCGGAAGCGACCATGCGGTGCTGGTGGTCGATCTGCGACGCTTCAGCCGGATCAACGAATCGATGGGCAGCCTCGCCGGCGACGAGCTGTTGATCACCTTCGCCCGGCGGCTGATCCTGGCGCTGAGGGCCGGCGACGTGCTCGCCCGCACCGGCGGCAACGAGTTCGGGGTGCTGGTGTCGCTGCGCCGCGGGGTCGAGGACGCATTGAAGGCGGCCGAGCGCATCCAGCAGGTGATGACGACGCCGTTCAAGCTGTCCGACCTCGAGATTCGCATCGAATGCGCGATCGGGGTCGCGCTGATGGACGCGCGCCAGGACCCGGAGGAGCTGTTCCGCAACGCCCAGTTCGCGGTCAAGCAGGCCAAATCAGCCGGCAAGCCGCAGG
>JBKJTQ010000060.1:0-2878 GCA_046589895.1 Sphingomicrobium sp. | reverse complement strand
CGATTCGGGCGGCAGGAATGTTAGCGGTTGGAATCGGCGACGCCGCTGTCTTGGGCGACGCCGATATGGTGTTCGGCTCGACCGCCGAAGTCGATCTCGCGGCGATTCTCAAGTCTCGCGGACTATGATGCGAGTCGGCAGCAGGGTCGATTTGGCGCGCCCGCCGTCGATTTGCTGCATCAGCTTCTCAACCAGAATGGCCCCCGCGATGTGCGTTTCCTGCTCGATCGTGGTGATCGCCGGAGTGAAATCCCCGGCTGGCGGGATATTGTTGTAGCCTACCAGAGAATAATCGCGCGGCGCGAGCAGCCCGGCCTCGCGGAAAGCGCTGTTGACCGCCATCGCCGCGGTATCCGAAAAGGCGAACACCGCGTCGGGAGCGGGGTGATCCTTCAGATATGCGCCGGCGCGCTGGAAAGACGAAGCATAGGCCATATGCTCGACGCTGAGTTTGTCGATCTCCACATCCGCATTCGCTTTTCCGGCGGCTTCGCACAGCCCGTCATAGCGCATGCGGAGTTCCTTATGGTCAGTGTCGCCGACGAACAGCCAGCGCTTCGCCTTTCGCTTGAGAAATAGCTCGCCGGCGAGATTTCCGCCCAACCGATTGTCGCTGCCGACAGCGCAATAGCGATCCGCCGGATCGACCGCACCCCACACCACGAACGGCGCATCGGAGCGCGCCAGTTCCTGCAGCATCGGCCCGCGGCCACCCTGCCCCAAAAAGATGAACCCGTCGGCGGCCCGTGCTCTCAGCAGATCGAGATAACTCTGCCCATCGGTCAGGCTGGGGGGTGAAAGCAGCAGATCCTGATTGCGGATCGACAAGGCTTCGGAAATGCCGGCGAGCAGCTCGAAGATAAACGGATCAGCGATGCGACCGGCCCGATGCGACCCGAAATCGAACACCACCGCGACGGTGTCGGTGCGCAGCTGCCGAAGCTTTTGCGCATTCCTATTGACCGCATAGCCATGGGTGCGTGCGACCTCGAGCACCCGTTCGCGCGTTTCGGCCGTGACGAGCGGACTGCCGCTAAGAACTCGCGAGACCGTTGGCTTCGACACGTTGGCGAGGCGCGCGATATCGCCCATGTTGACTGACATCGAGCGCGATTGGCGTTTGCGTGTCCCGGTCACTCAAATTCTCTCCCAGCCGTCCCACACCGCCCATATCCGCCGTTACCAACCAGCGCCAGCGAATGTTGAAATGGTACTTGAAATGCATTTCAGAATTAAGTAGCGTCCTTTTGCCGATGCGCTCCGGACCAACGAGCGCGCACGGGATGGGGGAGATGAACTGATGGGCCGCCAGCAACTCGTATCGACTTTCGCGCTGATCGCCGCGCTCGCCGCGACTCCGGCGCTGGCGAAGGACCAGCCGGCCAATCCGGCGCCCGCCCCGGCAAAGGATCAAACGGCCGATGCACCGCCCGCCCCTGCGCCGAGCGCGGCGCCGGACGATGCAGACCTGATCGTCGTCACCGGGACGGCCGGCGGCGGCATCCGTCGCCAGGATGCGGCATTCGCGCTGACCACCATCAGCAATTCGGCAATTGACGAGATCGCGCCGTCGAGCACGGCTGACTTGTTCAAGGTGATTCCGGGAGTCAGCGCCGAAAGTTCTGGCGGGCAGAACGGCGCCAACATCTTCGTCCGTGGCTATCCCTCGGGCGGCGACGCCGAATTCGTCACGCTTCAGACCGAAGGCGTGCCGTTCTTTCCGGCCGCGACCCTGTCGTTCCTTGAGAACTCGCAGCTGATCCGTCTCGACGAAACTCTCGAGCGGATCGAGGCGGTTCGCGGCGGCACCGGCGCGCTATTCTCCTCGGGCCAACCCGGCCTCACCGTCAACTTCGTCCAGCGCAAGGGGAGCTCGCGCTTCAAGGGACTGGCAAAACTGTCCGCGACCGATTTCGGTGAGTTGCGCGTCGACAGCTATGTTTCGGGCCCGATCGGTCCTGATACAAATTTCATGGCCGGCGGATATTACGCGGCTTCGGACGGTGTCCGTGACGCCCAGTTCACCGCGGAGAAGGGCGGTCAGATCACCGCCAATATCGAGCATCGGTTCGGTCGCGGCTCGATTCTCGTTTTCGGACGCTATCTCGACGATCATGGCCAGTGGCTGTTGCCGGTTCCGGTGGTGATCAGTTCGGGCGGAAAAGTGAGCAACTATCCCGGTTTCGATGCGGGCACCGGCACGTTCGCGGGCAACGAAACCCGGCTGGCGCTTCTGAACGATGGCACGCGCTGGGACCTGTCGGACGGACGCGGCGCCAAGATCGTCAATCTCGGCACCAATTTCGACTATGAGCTGTCGGACAGTTTTTCCATCCGTGATCGCGCGAGCTATCTCAAGGGCGACGCCGACACGACCGGCCTGGTTCCGGCCGGCGGAACCTTGCAAACCGCGGCACAGGCGGCGGCTCGCTTGGGCGGAGCGGGCGCGACGATCGGCAGCCTTACCTACGTCAACGGCGGCGGCGCGGTTCCGAATGCGGCTTCTCAACCGGTAATCCAGGTCGGGTTCTGGGTTGTCCGCAAGAAAATCGAGGCGTTCGTCAACGACCTCGCGCTCGAATTTAAGGCGGGCGGCAACACCTTCACCGCCGGCGCCTATTACACCGCTTATTCGTCAAACGATGGTTGGAACCTCGGCAACGGCCAATTGCTGACGGTCGAGCCCAATGCGCGCCGCCTCAACCTGACGCTTGCCGATGGCCGCCAGGCATCGCGCGCCGGCTTCGTCCAGGGGTCGTTCTTCAACGTCAATGCATCCTATGACGCCAAGGATGTCGCCTTCTATGCCGTCGACGAATTCCAGATTACGCCCGCATTGCGCGTCGATGGCGGCCTTCGCTGGCAGCGCCACTCGGTT
>JBKJTQ010000015.1:0-12676 GCA_046589895.1 Sphingomicrobium sp. | reverse complement strand
GTTGCGCGTGATGTACCCGATGATCAGCGAGCCGTGGGAATATGAGAAAGCCCGCGCCTTGTTCGAGGAGCAGCTCTTATGGGCGCAGGCCAATCGTCGCCCCACCCCGTCGCGGATCGAGTATGGCGCGATGCTCGAAGTCCCCGCGCTTGCCGAAATGCTCGACGTACTCCTGCCGCGGATCGATTTCCTGTCGATCGGGACCAACGACCTGACCCAATTCCTGTTCGCCGCTGATCGCGCCGACCCGCGGCTCGCCGAGCGCTACGACTGGCTGAGCCCCGCGATCCTGCGCTTTCTGCGCCGCATCGTGGTCGCCGCCGATGCCGCCGATGTTCCGGTTCGGCTGTGCGGCGAGATGGGGGGGCGGCCGTTGGAGGCGATGGCGCTGATCGGCATCGGGATTCGCCAATTCTCGATCACTCCCGCCGCGATCGGACCGACCAAGGCGATGGTGCGGTCGCTCGATGCCGCCGCGATCGAGGCCAAGATGGCATTGTTGCTCGCCAAGCCGACGCGCGACATGCGCCGCGTGCTGACCGATTGGGCGCGGCGAAAGGGCGTCAAGCTGGCCTGAGACGTAGCTCTGCGCGGTTGACAGCGCGATAGGCGGCAACGACAAGACCTGAACAATGCGCGACGCGCGCAGGGGAGTGATCATGGTCGACGACGAACCGGTTGCGGGCATGGACAGCGTCGGACAGCGGTTGCGCGCGGCGCGCGAAGCCAAGGGCCTGTCGATCGAGGATGTCGCCTCATCGACGCGGATCCCGACGCGCCACCTGCAAAGCCTTGAGGAGAGCGAGTGGGGTAGGCTCCCCGCGCCGACTTACAGCGTCGGCTTCGCCAAGAATTATGCGACCGCGGTAGGCCTCGACAAGGCCGAGATCGCAGACCAGCTGCGCGCCGAAATGGGCAGCGAGCTTCCCGCGCATTACTCCACCGCCACGACCGAGAATTTCGAACCGCTCGATGGCAATCGATCGATGCCCAAGGGGATTGTGATCGGCGCGCTGGTTGCGCTGGTCGCGATAGCTCTGCTGCTGACCTGGCTCAGTAATCGCGAGCTCAAGGGCAATGACATGACGCCTGAGGTGGCGGCGATCGACAATATTGCGGTTGCCCCGACGCTTGCGCCGCTGACGCAGGGCGCGGTGGTGCTGACCGCCAATGAAGCGGTGTGGATCGAGGTTCGCGACGGCGCGACGATCCTCAAGCAGGGTGAACTCGCCGCGGGGCAAAGTTTCGAAGTCCCCGCGACCGCGACCGCGCCGGTGCTGACCACCGCTAAGCCTGAGGCGCTGCGCATCTCGGTCGGCACCGGCGACGCGCCCGCGGTTGGCCTCGCCGGGACGCGTGTCGCTAACGTCAGCCTGCTCGGCCCCGACCTGCTGCGCGGGCCGGCCGCGGGGGCAACTTCACCTCCGATCGAGGCGAGCCCGGCGCCCGCGCCCTCTACGCGACGCACGGCTACCGATGGTCGGCGAACCGCACCAATCCCGCGCGCTACCGCGCCCCCTCCAGCGCCGCCGCAGCCTCCGGTCGCTACTCCGGACCCAGGGGCAACCACCAACGCCAATTGATATTCAGCGCCGCGACAGCCTGACGCAGGCAGCGTGACGCCGAGACCCGATCAGCCAAGGAAAGACCGTCCCGCGATGCGCTTGAAATCGATCTCCTCATTGCTCCTGCTGACCTCGTTCGCGATCGCCCCCGCCGCGGCGCAACGCCGCCAGGCGACTCCCGAGCAACGTATCGACCGGCTCGAAAAGCAGCTCCGCCAGGTCCAGGGGCGAATTTTTCCCAAGGGCCAGCCGGTCGACACCGCGGGCTTTACCGACGATCCCGCCGCGAGCCAGGCGAGCGTCACGACGCTGATTACGCGGCTCGACGCGGTTGAGCGTCAACTCGCCGAAATGACCCGGTCGAGCGAAGAAAATGGCAATCGCATCGCGGTGATGGAGGCCGACATCGCACGGCTCCGCGCCGATCAGGAGCGGCGCCTGCGCGCGCTCGAAAATCCCCCAGTCTCGCCTGCGGGTGCTGAGCCGGGCGAAGGAGCGGCGGGCGATGACGCATCGGTCCCGCCTGCTTCAAAACCGATCGTCGAAATCCCTCAGGGCGACCCCGCGGGCGATCCGGTGCTGAGTGACGACTCCGTCGCCGAAGCCGCCTATGATCGCGGCTTCCAGCAATGGAGCGCGCGCCAATATGACGCCGCGATCCGCTCGCTCGACGCGATGATCAAGGCTTATCCCCAGCATCGCCGCGTGAGTTGGGCGCATAATCTCGCCGGACGCGCGTTGCTCGACAAGGGCCAGCCGCGGGCCGCCGCCGAACGCCTGCTCGCCAATTACCGCCGTGATCCCAAGGGCGAGCGCGCGCAGGACAGCCTCTTCTATCTCGGCCAGTCGCTGGTCAAGCTCGGCCAGCCGGGACAGGCATGCAAGGCCTATGGCGAGCTTGAGGACATCTACGGCACCGCACTCCGCGCGCCGTTGCGCAAGGACCTCGTCGCCGCCAAGGCCGCCGCCAAGTGCTAGTGCGATGATCCCGGCGGCCGAAGCGATCACCCGCTTCGCCGTCGATCTCGATGCGCTGGTCGCGCCCGGTGAGCAGCTTGGACTCGCCGTCTCGGGTGGTCCCGACAGCCTCGCACTCCTGCTCCTCGCCGCCGCCGCGCGGCCTGGACTGGTCAGCGCGGCGAGTGTCGATCATCGGCTGCGCGAGGGCAGCCGCGCCGAGGCCGAAGCGGTCACTGCCGTGTGCGATAGGCTCCGCTTACCCCACCAGATACTGACCATCGACTGGCCGATCCCGCCGGTCAGCGCGCTCCAGGAGCAAGCGCGGGTCGCGCGCTATGCCGCGCTCGAATCTTGGGCGATCGCGACCGGGCTTGCTGTTGTCGCCACCGGGCATCACGCCGACGACCAGACCGAAACGCTGGTGATGCGCCTGATGCGCGGCGCAGGTGTGCGTGGGCTGGCGGGGATGCGCACGGTGGCACCCTTGCCCGGATCGAGCGCGGTGACGCTCGTTCGCCCATTGTTGGGATGGCGGCGCGCCGAGCTGGCGACGGTCGTCGCCCTCACCGGGATCGAGCCCGCCGACGACCCGTCGAACCATGACGAGCGCCACGAGCGAGTCCGCCTGCGCCGCCTGATCGCGCACAGCGACTGGCTCGACCCCACCGCGCTCGCGAAAAGCGCCCACCACCTCGCCGAAGCCGACCAGGCGATCGACTATGCGGTCGCGCGCGAGTGGACGGCGGTGCGAGCCGACGGAGACTCGCTTTTCTACGACCCGCGCGACACCCCGCTCGAAATCCGCAGACGCCTCGTCGCGCGGATGATCGCCGCGCTCGCGAGCGAAGGCGATGGCACCGAGTTGCGAGGACGCGAGCTGATCCATCTGCTCGGGGAAATCGAGGCGGGCCGAACCGCGACGCTGCGCGGGGTGCTCGCCAGCGGCGGCAATGAATGGCGCTTCAGGCACTCGCCGCCACGCCGATGATCGGGCGGCATTGTTGCGCGGCCTTGCCTACCCTATCTTAAGCATATCAGGCGCATCATCGCGCCAAGGATGGGATGAGCATGAACGAGAGGAAGCCCGGCAATCCGTGGGCCAAGTCGCTGATGATCTGGATGGCGGTGCTGTTCGGGTTGGTCCTGCTGAGCCAGATGTTCGGCGGCGGCCGCGCCGCGCCGGCCGGTGCGATTCCCTATTCGCAGTTCGTCAACGACGTCAATGAAGGCAATGTCCAGGCGGTGACCATCGCCTCGTCACAAAGTGGCAATATGGCGATCAGCGGCAAGCTCGAGGGCGGCAAGGCCTTCACCACCACCGCGCCCGCCGACGCGAGGGTGTCCGACCGCCTGATCGCCAAGGGTGTTGCGGTCCAGGTCAAGGCCGAGGAGCAGTCGAGCTTCTGGTTGATCCTGCTCTACCAGTCGATGCCGTTCCTGATCATCCTCGGGATCAGCTTCTTCGTCATGCGCCAGATGCAGAAAAATGCCGGCGGCGGGGCGATGGGGTTCGGCAAGTCGCGCGCCAAGATGCTGACTCAGAAGGAAGGCCGCGTGACCTTCGCCGATGTCGCCGGGATCGACGAAGCGCGCGAGGAACTTGAAGAAATCGTCGAATATCTGAAGGATCCGGGCAAGTTCGCGCGCCTCGGAGGCAAGATTCCCAAGGGCGCCTTGCTGGTCGGGTCGCCGGGCACCGGCAAGACGCTGTTGGCGCGCGCGATCGCTGGCGAGGCTGGCGTGCCATTCTTCGCCATTTCGGGCTCGGACTTTGTTGAAATGTTCGTCGGCGTCGGCGCATCCCGTGTCCGCGACATGTTCGAGCAGGCCAAGAAATCGGCCCCGTGCATCGTCTTCATCGACGAAATCGACGCAGTCGGGCGCCATCGCGGCGCCGGGCTCGGCAATGGCAATGACGAGCGCGAGCAGACGCTCAACCAATTGCTGGTCGAGATGGACGGATTCGAAGCCAATGAGGGCATAATCATCATCGCCGCGACTAACCGCCCCGACGTGCTTGACCCGGCATTGCTTCGCCCCGGCCGCTTCGACCGCCAGGTGATCGTGCCGCGGCCCGACATCGACGGGCGCGAGCAAATTCTCGCAGTGCACATGAAGAAAGTTCCGCTGGCGCCTGACGTCGATCCGCGCGTGATCGCACGCGGAACTCCCGGATTCACCGGCGCCGACCTTGCCAATCTGGTCAACGAAGCCGCCCTACTCGCTGCGCGCAAGGGCAAAAGACTGGTTGCGATGAGCGAGTTTGAAGAAGCCAAGGACAAGGTCATGATGGGCACCGAGCGCCGCTCGATGATCATGACCGAGGACGAAAAGAAGATGACCGCTTATCATGAGGCCGGTCACGCGATCGTCGCGATCCACGAGCCGGCGTCCGATCCCATCCACAAGGCGACGATCATCCCGCGCGGGCGCGCGCTGGGGATGGTGATGCGGCTCCCGGAGCGGGACAGCTACAGCTATCACCGCGACAAGATGTACGCCAATCTCGCAGTTTCGATGGGCGGTCGCGTCGCCGAGGAAGTGGTGTTCGGATATGACAAGGTTAGTTCGGGCGCGTCGTCGGACATCCAATATGCGACCAAGCTGGCACGCGACATGGTCACCCGGTGGGGCATGTCCGACACGCTCGGGCCGCTGATGTATTCGGAAGGCGAAGAGGAAGTGTTTCTCGGCTATTCGCGGCAGCACAATTTGTCGATGTCGAACGAGACCGCGCAGGCGATCAACAAGGAAATTCGCCAGATCGTCGACGCCGGCTACGACCGTGCCAAAACGCTGCTCACCGAGCATCGCGGCGAATTGGAAACGCTCGCCAAAGCTCTGCTCGAATATGAGACGCTGTCGGGCGACGAGATCAAGGTCATCATCGACGGCGGCAATATCGACCGCGGCCGCTCGGCCAAGCCCGCGCTACCTGCGGCGGGGTCTTCGATCCCGAAAAGTCGCAAGCCGAGCAGCGGGATCGGCGGCGCCGCACCCGCCGGGGCGTAAACGCCGCATTAAACTGGCATTCATCGCAGCCCCTTCTTAAGCATCGCTTTCGGAGGCCTGTTCTATGCCGATCATGCGTATCGCGCCGTTGTTGTTACTTGCCGTTCCTTCCGCGGGCTGGGCGCAGTCGATGAACGCCGACACATTTTACAAAAGATCGGGCGCTCTGATGGCAAGGGGTCCGGCGGCGATGTTCGCGATGCGCGAAATCAAGGCGTTGACCAGCGAAGCCAGAAGCGCGGGCGAAGCGACCCGCGCGGCGCGGCTGGCAGATGAAGCAGCGGGCCGCCCCGCGCGCTATTGCCCGCCCAAGGGCAAACATTCGATGGGCAGCAGCGAATTCATGCAGCGACTTGGCGTGATTCCCATCGCCGAGCGGCGGAAAATCGACATGACCGAAGCGATGACGCGGATATCGGCGACGAAATATCCTTGCCCGCGCTGAGATATGCTCTGACCGCCGCGGCGCTGATCGTGGCGCCGCTGGGCGTAGCGCAGGCGCAGGACGTCGCGCATTTCCTGGTTCGCGTCGATCGGTTGCTCGCGCGTGGACCGTTCGCCCTTTTCTCGCGCGATTTCTATCGTTTGAAGGCCGAGATCGAGGCCGACGGCAAGGAATTGAAGCGCGACTATGCGCGCGCCAAGGCGGTCGGGAACAAGACCGACTTCTGCCCGCCCGCGAAGGGTAAGCCGAGGGTATCGAAAACCGAATTTCTCGCCGCGTTGCGCGCGGTGCCGGTCGCCGAGCGCTGGACCACCGATACCAAAGATGTGCTGCGAACCCTGCTGATCCGCAAATATCCCTGCGCTTGAGTCATTTGTATACAAACGATACAAGGCGCGATGGCCACCTCCGTCATCACCACCCGACTCGACTCCGAAACGCTCGCGCTGGTCGATCGCGTCGCCAAGGCGCAGGGCCGCAGCCGAAGTTGGTTCGCCGCGCAGGCAATCAAGCGCGCCGCCGAGGCCGAGGCCGAATATCAGGCGTTCGTCCAGGTCGGCATCGATTCCGCCGACCGCGGCGAGTTGATCCCGCATGAAGAGGTGATGACCGAACTCGACGACATGATCGCCCGTCACAGGGCACGATGACTTCACTCAAATGGTCCGTCGAAGCGCGCGCTGACCTTCGACGTATCGACAATTGGCTGACGGTCAACGCTTCGGGTGAGATCGCTGCGCGCATGCTGGCGGCGATCGGCGAGCGCTCGACCTTGCTTTTGGATTTTCCTCTCGCTGGCCCGCTCGGGAAGAAGGATGACCGCTCATTGCGGGTCACCGGTACCCCGTATATCCTGCTTTACCGGCCACGCAAAGCGGGAATCGAAATCCTCCGCATCCTTAACAATCGCCAAGACTGGCGGCCCCCCCAATGAAGCGCGTCGGCCTGCTTGGGGGAAGCTTTAATCCCGCTCATCGCGGCCACCGCCGCATGAGCCTCGCGGCGCTGGAGGCGCTCGGGCTCGATGAAGTGTGGTGGCTGGTATCGCCGGGCAATCCACTCAAGCCCGCTGCGGGAATGGCGCCCTATTCCGCGCGACTCGCTTCGGCGCGGGCGCAGTCGCGGCGCAGCCTGATCAGGGTCAGCGATTTCGAGACGGAGGCGGGAACTCGCTTCACGGTCGATACGCTGTCGCTGCTGATCCGACGCTGGCCGAAGACGCGCTTCATCTGGTTGATGGGCCAGGATACGCTGCCCGAATTTCACCGTTGGAAGGCGTGGCGCAAGCTTGCCACACTCGTTCCGATTGCGGTGCTGTCGCGCCCGGGCTATGATGACGAGGCCCGCGCGGCGCGCGCGATGGGCTGGTTGAGGCATTTCGTCCGCCCCTCGACCATGGCCAGGAAGTGGGCGAGATGGAGTGCACCGGCGATTATCCTGCTTCGCCTGCCTGCTGATCCGACCTCCGCCACCCGCCTGCGCGCGCTCAATCCCGACTGGCACCACCGCTTCGCTGCGCGAGCGAGCGGGCGTGCCCGATCCTAAAAGGAGTGACTTTGCCCGATCCCGTCTCCGCGTCTGTTGCCGCCCCCTCCGATACGGTCGAGGCGCTTCACGCGCTGGTGCTGAAAACGCTCGACGACGATCAGGCGGTGGAAGTCATCTCGATCCCGCTCGCGGGGAAATCGTCGATCGCCGACCATATGGTAATCGCCAGCGGGCGATCGACCCGCCAGGTCGCGTCGATGGCGACCAAGCTCGCCGCCAAGATCAAGCAGGATCATCAGAAAATCGTGAGGATCGAGGGCTTGCCCACCGCCGATTGGGTGCTGATCGACGCCGACGACATCATCGTCCATCTGTTCCGCCCCGAAGTGCGCAGCTTCTACAATCTTGAGCGGATGTGGGCGTTCGGTGACGAGGATGACGTGCGCAAACTCCCGCTGGCGTCGGCGCCGGGCGCCTGATCCGGCCGGCGTGCTGCTCCACATCCTCGCGCGCGGAAAAATCGGCCGCACCAGCGAGGCCGAACTGGTCGATCGTTATCTGAAGCGGATCGCCTGGCCGACCAGGGTCAGCGAGCTTCCCGACCGTGGCGGAACCCTGCCCCCGCCCGCTACCTCGAGCGTTACCATCTTGCTCGACGAGCGCGGCGAGGCGCTGTCGTCGAGGGCCTTCGCCAGGCAGCTCGAGGGCTGGCGCGACGGTGGCAAGCGCGAGGCGCGATTCCTCATCGGGGCCGCCGACGGCCATGACGACAAGGCGCGCGACGAAGCCGACATGCTGTTGTCGTTCGGCCCCGCGACCTGGCCGCACATGCTGGCGCGCGCGATGCTCGCCGAGCAATTGTTCCGCGCCACCGCGATCCTAACCGGCCACCCCTACCACCGCGAGGGTTGATGAAGCGCTCTGTCTTCCTGGTCGCGATCCTCGCCCCCGCACTGGCCGTCGCCAGTGTACCGACCGAGGTTCCGCGCGAGACGATCGCTCAAGCGCTTGCGCGCACCGCCGCCGAGGCCAGTGCTGCCGCGGCACGGGTCGCCGTGCTCGAAACCCGCGAACGGGCCGCGACCGATGAAGCGGCACGGCTGCGCACGGAGCGACTGCGCGCCGCCGCGGACATCGCGCTCACCGAGGCGCGGCTTGCCGAGGCCGACGTCGAATTGACCGCGGCGCGGGTCGCGGTGGCGGCCCGTGAGGCGAAGCTCGGGCGCCAACGCGCTCCGCTCGCCGCCTTGCTTGCGGGGCTTGCGACGATGGGCCGGCGCCCGCCTATCCTGACGCTCGCCGACGGTACTTCGATCGCCGAACTGGTGCGCGTGCGCGCGCTGATTGACGGCAGCATGCCGGTTATCGCCCGCCGCAGCGCCGCGCTCCAGCGCGAGCTGGGCCAAGGCCGCAAGCTTGCCGCCAATGCCGAAGTTGCTCGGCGCAGTGTCGATGCAGCGCGCGGCAAGTTGGTCGAGCAGCAACGCAGCTTCGCCTCGCTCGAGGCCAAGGCCAGCGCGCGCGCCGCCACGCTTCGCGCCAGTGCGTCGGGAGCCGAGGATCAGGTGCTTGCCGGGGGCGAGACTTTGCTCGACCTTGGCGGAGAGGCCGCCGCCGCCGCCGGGGCGCGACGTTCGGCGCGCGACCTTGCCGGCTACCCGCTCGCCGCGCCCCGTCCGTTCGCGCCCGACAGCCGGCGAGCGCTACCCCGGCTGGCCTATCGGCTCCCGACCGGTGCCGCCGTGATCGAGGGGCTTGGCAATGTCAGCGCCGCGGGCGTTCGATCGCGCGGGATCCGCTTCGCCACCCGGCGCGGAAGCCCGATCGTCGCTCCCGCCGCGGGCACGATCCTGTTCGCGAGCGCGTTTCGCGATCATGACGGGATCGTCGTCATCGACCATGGCGCGGGTTGGACCAGCCTGCTGATCGACCTCGCCCCGAGCGTCCGCCGCGGCAAGCGGGTTTCCGCGGGCGCACCGCTCGGTCGCGCGCTGGGCGACGTCGCGCTCGAGCTTCGCCAGGACGGCCAGCCGCGTTCGGCGGCTCTCATCGCAGGTTCATCTCGCCTGCTGTCCAATGCCCAGAATACTCGCTAGGATCGCTTGTATCCGCTTGAGGAAGACATCCATGACTCGCTTCGCCAAATTGCTTCCCCCGCTGGCGTTGGTTGGCGCGCTCGCTTTGGTCCCGATGACTGCCAGCACGCTCGCCGCGGCCGACGTCGACACCTATAAGGAACTCGAAACCTTCATGAGCGTGTTCGAGCGGGTGCGCGGCAATTACGTCGACAAGGTCGATGACCATGTGCTGATCAAAGGCGCGATCGACGGGATGCTCGCGGCGCTCGACCCGCATTCAAGCTATGCCGACGGTGCTGACTTCACCCAATTGCGGACCACCACCGACGGCAATTACGGCGGTCACGGCCTGACCGTGTCGAGCGAGGATGGCGCGGTCAAGGTAATCACCCCGACCGAGGATACTCCGGCCGATCGCGCGGGGATCAAGGCCGGCGATTATATCACCCATATCAACAGCGAGTTCCTGTTCGGCTTCAGCCTCGACGAAGCGGTCGAAAAAATGCGCGGCAAGCCCGGCAGCGCGATCAAGCTGACCATCGTCCGCCCGGGCCGCGACAAGCCATTCGACGTCACAATCGTCCGCGAGCGGATCGAATTGAAGCCGGTCAAGTGGGAGGTCAAGGACCGCATCGGCGTGATCAACATCAACAGTTTCTCGGCGCAGACCGGAGCGATGACGCGCGAGGCGTTAATGTCGATCGACAAGGCGACCGGCGGCCAGACGCTGGGCTATGTGGTCGATCTTCGCTCCAATCCCGGCGGGCTGCTCGACCAGTCGGTCGAGGTCAGCGACGCTTTCCTCAATCAGGGCGAAGTCGTGTCCGAGCGCGGCCGCGAGAAGGGCGACATCGAACGCTTCTACGCCAAGCCGGGTGACCTTGCCCACGGCCTGCCGGTGGTCGTGCTGATCGACGCGGGATCGGCCTCGGCTGCGGAGATCGTCGCCGGTGCGCTCCAGGACCACCGCCGCGCGCTCGTGATGGGCGAGCGCTCGTTCGGCAAGGGCTCGGTCCAGACCGTGCTCCAAACCGGACCGACGACCGCGCTGCGGCTGACCACCGCGCGTTACTACACCCCGTCGGGCCGGTCGGTGCAGGGAGACGGGATCGCGCCCGATATCCTTGTCCCACAGCTAAGCGATGCCGATTATAAGGCGCGCCCGCGGCTGCGCGAAGCCGACCTTCGCCGCCATTTGATCAACCAGGCTCAGGTAAAGGACGATCTGCTCGAAAGCGACGACCTCACCGATCCGCGCTTTGCCGCGACCGCCGCCGAACTCGAAAAGAAGGGCATCAAGGATTTTCAGCTCGATTATGCGATCAAGTCGCTGAAGCGGCTTGCCCCGGCGGTAAGCGCGGCGCCGGCCAAGGCGCGCGCTCGCTGATGCTCGCACCGCCGCGCGTCCATGGTCCCGAGCGGCTTCAGCGCGCGCGCCTGCTCGCGCTGGCGGTGCCGGTGGCGTTGCTCGGCGGGGCGTTGCTGTCCCAATATGTCGGCAAGCTTTACCCCTGTGAGATGTGCTGGTGGCAGCGCTATCCGCATGGCGTGGCGATCCTTCTCGCCATCGCCGCATGCCTGTCGCCACTGTGCTCCCCCCGGACACGCATATTGACCCTGCTTTCCGCATTGGCGATCGCCGTGTCGGGGGCAATTGGGGTGCTCCATGCCGGTGTTGAATATGGATGGTGGGAGGGGCTGACGACCTGCACCGCGAGCGGCGCAACGAGTCTTGAGGACATCATGGCCGTGCCGTTGGTCCGCTGCGACCAGGTGCAATGGTCGTTGGGTGGCATTTCGCTCGCGGGGTATAACGCCATCGTCTCGCTCGGCGGCGCGCTGCTGATCGTCCTGATCGCGCGAAAGAAGAGCGCATGACCCGCCCGAGCGAACCCCGCCCCGATGCGGCATCGATGCTGCGCGTCAACCAGGCGGGCGAATATGGCGCGACGCGCATCTATGCCGGGCAGCTTGCCGTGTTGCGCAAGGATTCGCCCGCAGCGCATGCGATTGCCGGAATGGCGCGGCAGGAAGAACGCCACCTCGAACGGTTCAACGCGCTGATGGCCGAACGCGGCGTGCGTCCGACCTTGCTCCAGCCGATCTGGGACGTCGCCGGCTTCGCGCTAGGCGCCGCGACCGCGCTGATGAGCGAGAAAGCCGCTATGGCATGCACTGACGCGGTCGAGACCGAGATTGATCGCCATTATGGCGAGCAGCTCGAGGCGCTGGGCGAAAGCGATCCGGCGTTCACCGCTGATATTGCCCAATTCCGTGCCGAAGAGCTTGAGCATCGGGCCACCGCGCGCGTTCACGGCGCGGCGGAAGCACTCGCCTTTCCGGTGCTGAGTGCGGTGATTCGCGCTGGTTGCCGGGTCGCGATCGGGCTTTCGAAACGAATTTGACGGGAACCCATTGGGGCGGCGATGCGCTGTCCCCTGTGAAAGGACTGATGATGTCGAAGTTTCTGCTTTCCGCCGCGGCCGCCGGGGCCCTGACGCTTGCGATCGGTGTACTCTCGTCCGCGCCCGCCGTCGCCCAGCGTGCGACGCCGAGTCAGATCATCGTTTACGGCACCGATCCATGCCCGCGCTCGACCGACGACGATGTCGTGGTGTGCTACCGTCGCCCCGAAAGCGAGCGCTTCCGCATTCCCGAGGTGCTGCGCGAAACCGGATCGGTCCAGTCACGCCAGTCCTGGTCAAAGCAGGCCGAAGCGCTGGCTACCGTTGGCTCCACCGGGCTCAACCAATGCTCGCCGGTCGGGCCAGTGGGCATTTCCGGATGCGCGCAGCAGGAAATCAATCGCGCGTTCCGCGAGGGGCGCGAACAAGGCGCTGCGCAAACCCCGCCAGTCAAATAATCCGGCGGCGGCGCGGCATCACGCGCGCTGTTTCCCGTCTGCGATCCACGCTTCGATCTGTGCGTCGAGCGGGACCGCGCCTTAGGGCACTGCGTCGTGGGAACGGCGCAGGTCGAACTTGGCGCGTCGTACAGCCTCATCTCGATCCCGAGCCACTCCGAATATAATTCCCAGCCTTCAATCGCAACTACCCGCTTCGACGCGGAGTGCAATCGCGCTGGACATTATAAGTATAAGAACATAGAGTGAACGGATGGCCCAGCTC
>JBKJTQ010000153.1:0-3927 GCA_046589895.1 Sphingomicrobium sp. | reverse complement strand
TTTTCGCCGCCCGAGAGGTTCTCGACCGGCCAGTCGCCCGGCGGACAGCGCAACGCCTCCATCGCGACTTCGAGCTGGTTGTCGAGCGTCCAGCCGTCAACCGCGTCGATCTTGGCCTGGAGATCGCCCATCTCCTCCATCAACGCATCGAAATCGGTGTCGTCCTTGGGATCGCCCATCTCGGCTGAAATCGCATTGAAGCGCTCGACCAGGTCGGCGGTCTCGCGCGCGCCTTCCTTGACATTTTCGAGGACGGTCTTGCTTTCATCGAGCTGGGGCTCCTGCTCGAGATAGCCGACGGTGATGTATTCGCCGGGCCATGCCTCGCCGGTGTAGTCCTTGTCGACGCCCGCCATGATCTTCATCAGCGTCGATTTGCCCGCGCCGTTGGGACCGACGATGCCGATCTTGGCGCCCTGATAGAATTGCAGGTTGATGTTCGACAACACCGGCTTGGGCGCACCGGGGAAGATCTTCGTCATGTCCTTCATGACATAGGCATATTGGGCGGACACGGGGGGACTCCGTTCGGAAATTTCGAGTGCTGGATGGGTTGGCCGCGCATGTAGCGGCGGGCATGGCGATTGGCAATTCGGAGTGGTGGATACGAAGCGGAAACACAGGCATGCATTGGCAAACCGCATCGCTACGGCTAGCACCTGCCGCCATGACAAAGCGCACCCTGCTCGCGGCCGCCGCCGCGCTCGCCCTTCCCCTCCCCGCTTTTGCGCAGACCGCACCGATCGACGTGACTGCCCTGCGAGATTCGGCGCTGATCGACGATCTGGCATGGGAAATCACCGAGGGGCTGACCACCGAAATCGGCCAGCGGCTCGCCGCGACCGAGGCCGAGGCGCGGGCGCGCGAATGGGGGGCGAGGAAATTGAAGCAGCTCGGCTTCCAGAATGTGCGGATCGAGACGTTCCGGATGCCACTCTGGGTGCGCGGCGAGGAGAAAGCCGAAGTGCTCGGCGCATCGGCGCAGAAACTGGTGATCGCGGCGCTCGGCAATTCGGGAACGACCGGACCAAAGGGCGTCGAAGGCGAAATCGTCTATTTCCCGACCATGGCGGATTTGCAGGCGGCTCCGGCGGGCAGCCTCAAGGGCAAGATCGCATTCGTCAGCCATTCGATGACCGCGACGCAAGACGGCTCGCAATATGGCCCCTTCGGCGTGGCGCGGCGCTCGGGTCCGAGCATTGCCGCAAGCAAGGGCGCGCTGGCCATCCTGATCCGTTCGATCGGTACCGATTATCACCGCAATCCGCACACCGGCGGGACCAACTGGGCCAAAGGCGTGAAGCCGATCGCGGCGGCGGCGCTCTCGCTCCCCGATGCCGAGCAGCTCCAGCGGCTTCTCAAGCGCGGAACGGTACGGATGAAGCTGCTGATCACTCCCGAATTCAAGGGCGAGGCCGAATCGGGGAACGTGATCGGCGAAGTGCCGGGCAGCGACCCCGCTGCCGGGCTGGTCGTGGTCGGAGGTCATCTCGACAGCTGGGATCTGGGCACGGGCGCGATCGACGACGCATCCGGCGTGGCGATCACCACCGCCGCGGCCAAGCTGATCATGGATTCGGGCCAGCCGCGCCGCACGATCCGCGTAATCTGGTTTGGCGCGGAGGAGCCGGGCGGCTTTGGCGGCGAGGCTTATGCCAAGGCGCATGCCGGCGAACGCCACGTCTTCGCCAGCGAATCCGATTTCGGCGCCGATCGCATATGGAAGTTCAACGTCAACCTGCCCGAAAGCGCTGCGAGCCTCAGCGACAGGCTCGCGGTGGCCCTCGGCCCGCTGGGCATTGCGCGCGGACACGATCTTGCTGGCGGCGGCACCGATGTCGACCCGATCCTCCGGGGTAAGGTGGCGACTGTCGCGCTCGGCCAATCGGGGCTGCGTTATTTCGACTATCATCACACGCCCGACGACACGCTCGACAAGATCGACCCCGCCCAACTCCGCCAGAACGTCGCCGCCTGGGCCGCGACGATTGCAATTGTGGCAAATGCGGCGGAGGAAATAGGACCAGTGGCGGCAGTCGGCCGCGAGTGATCGAGCGCAAACCAGGGGAAACATGGTTTAATTGTGGCGCAAAAGTGTCGTACTGCCCTCATTTCGTCGCAAATAAGATTGACGAGGGCGGAAAGCGCGCTATTGGAACGGTTCGCGTCGGCCAATCGGGCCGTGTGCGAAACGTTTAAGTTCCATTGGGAGCGATCCGCATGAAGAAGATCCTTATCGTTGCTGCCGCCGCAGGCCTGGTCTCGCTCGCAGCTTGCAAGAGCGAAGTGACCAACACCACCGCCGAGAACGTTTCGGCCGCCGAGTCGGCGAATGCCGCGACGTATGACGCGATTGCCGACAACACCTCGAACTCCGCCGTGGAGGCCACTTTCGAGAACAAGGAAGCAGTCGCCGAGAACAAGGCCGAGGCCGCTCACGACAACGCGACCAAGTAAGATTTGACAGCGGAGCGTTCGCGCTCCCCTGAGATCTAGCGAAAGGGCGCTCCCGAAAGGGGGTGCCCTTTTTGCATTGGGGCTTTGCGCGCCCGCCCCTATGCTGGCGCGGCAGGCGGGAGGAAATGATGGGCGCAGTCGCAACCGAATACGCAGCTGTCCCGGCGACACCGCGCCCCTTCTGGCGGCACCTCTATTTCTGGGTGCTCTTCGGAATCGCGCTTGGCGTGGCCGTGGGTGCATTGTTTCCCGCAACGGGCGCGAGCCTGGAATGGATCGGCACGGGTTTCATCGCGCTGGTCAAGATGGTCATCGCCCCGGTGATCTTCCTCACCGTGGTCACCGGTATCGCGGGTTCGCGCGAACTGCGCTCGACCGGGCGGGTCGCGCTCAAGGCATTCGCCTATTTCCTGTTCTTTTCGACGCTGGCGCTGATCATCGGCCTGGTCGTCGCCAATGTCGTGCGACCGGGCGCGGGGCTCAACATCGATCCCGCCACGCTCGATGCCAGCAAGATCGTCGACTATAGCGACAAGGCGCACGCGACCACGCTGACCGGCTTCCTGCTCGACATCATCCCCGACACGTTCGTCTCGGCACTGACCGCGGGCAATATCTTGCAGACCTTGCTCGCCTCGATCCTGTTTGGGATCGCGCTGGCGCTGGTCGGCGACAAGGGCACGCGCATCCTCGATGGCCTCAACCAGCTGTCGGTGGTGATGTTCAGGCTGGTCGCGATCATCATGAAGGTCGCGCCGTTGGGCGCGTTCGGGGCGATGGCCTTTACCATCGGAAAATATGGCGTCGCCAGCCTGACCAACCTCGCGACCTTGGTGGTGACCTTCTATGCCACCGCGCTGCTGTTCGTGCTGCTCGTGCTCGGGACGGTGGCGCGGATCGCGGGCTTCTCGATCTTCAGCCTGATCGGCTATCTGAAGACCGAGCTGCTGCTCGTGCTCGGCACCTCGTCGAGCGAAAGCGCGCTGCCCTCACTGATCGAGAAACTTGAGCGCGCGGGCTGCCCCAAGTCGATCGTCGGGCTGGTCGTTCCAACCGGCTATTCGTTCAACCTCGACGGGACCAACATCTATATGACGCTGGCCGCGCTATTCATCGCGCAGGCATGCAATGTCGAACTCAGCATCGGCCAGCAATTGCTGCTGCTCGGCGTGGCGATGCTGTCGTCTAAAGGGGCCGCCGGGGTCACCGGCGCGGGGTTCATCACGCTGGCGGCGACGCTGTCGATCGTGCCGTCGGTACCAGTCGCGGGGATGGCGCTGATCCTGGGTATCGACCGTTTCATGAGCGAATGCCGCAGCCTGACGAACTTCATCGGCAACGCGGTCGCGACGGTGGTCGTCACGCTGTGGGAGGGCAAGCTCGACCGCGCGCAGTTCGACGCCGCGCTGGCGGGCAAGCTGCCGAGCGTCGACCGGATGGACCCGGCCGAAATCGCGGCTTGACCCGGCG
>JBKJTQ010000123.1:0-3731 GCA_046589895.1 Sphingomicrobium sp. | reverse complement strand
ACCGAATTGAAGGTCGGCGAAGCGCTGGTTTCGCTCCTGCTTCCCGATGGCGCGCCGTCGGTGGTCGAGCGTACTTTGATCAAGCCGCCGCGGTCGCGCGTCGGGCCATTGAGCGCGCAGGAACGCGGGGTGATGATCGCCACCGACGTTATCGGCAGCAAATATGACGTGTTGCTCGACCGCGATAGCGCCGAGGAAATATTGCAGGCCAAGGGCGAAGAGGCCGCCGCCGCCGCAGCCGCGGCTCGCGCCGACACCGAGGAGAAGAAGGCCACCGCCGAGCAAGCGAGGCTCGCCGCGGCCGCCGCCAAGGAAGCCGCGCGCGCTCGGGTAACCGAGGATCGCCTCGCCACCCAGCAAATGCGCGAAGTGGAGCGCCAGCGAATCGCCGCGGAGCGCGAGGCAGCGCGAGTCGCGCGCGAGGCCGCCAAGCCGACGATGACCGACAAGATGCTCCAATCGGCGGGGCGCGCGGTAGCCAGTTCGGTCGGGCGCCAACTCGGCAATTCGCTGCTGCGTGGAATTTTCGGGGGGCTGGTCCGTGGTCGTTGACGCACCCTGCACCGATATCCGCTCGCTCGAGGCCGAGTGGCGCGACGCCTTGATGTCGAAGGATGAGGATGCCCTGCGGCGGCTGATCCATCCGCAATATAAGCTCGTCGGAGTCCGTTCGACGGGGTCGGTCGCGGTCGACCTCGAACAATGGATTGCGGCGCTGAGGCGGATGGACATTGCCGCATTGGAGGTGCGCGTCACCGATTGCGTCGCGCTCGACAATGTCATCGTCGCGACGGTCGATGCGCAATGGAAAGTCCGCTATCTCGGCCAGCCGATCGACGAGCGCGTATTGCTGACCGACGTGTGGGTGCGCGAGGCTGGCCGCTGGCGCGTTGTCCGTCGGCATAGTTCGCCGGTGCCGTCGGGCTGCCGCATCGACTGAGGTTTTTTTGCTTTCGCACCCAGACTATTAAGCCTCTGGTCTTTTTGTCAAAAAAGAGTCATTCTGCTCATTCGATTGCACTCCTTGGAGGGATGGAATCATGTTGGTCACGATGATGTTGATGGCGATGGCGGCGCCCAATCCGCGGACGCTCGACCCCCCGCGCAAGGCCTATGCGAACTGCATCAAGGGGTTCGAGGTCAAGAGCCTTGCCGCCAAGATGGATGCCGCGGCTTATTCGACCGCAGTCAAGGGCGCGTGCAGCGGTGAAGCCGCGGCGCTGGCAAAGGCGCTGACCGCCTTTGACGTGGCCATGGGCGGCAAGCGCGCGACAGCGGCGGCAACCGCAGCGAGCGACGTCGCCGATTATGTGCTGACATCCGAAGAACGCTACCGCGACATGGTACCCGCGGAAAAGTCGGCCAAGGCAAACTGAACGACGCGATTGTCGCGGCGCGGCACTGCGCTTAGGGTGCCGAGATGACGCTTGATCAGCCCCTCACCGACTGGGCGGCGGCGGCCGAAGGAGAGGCCGACGAGTTGGTCCGCCTGCGCCGCGCGATCCATGCCGAGCCTGAGCTTGGCCTCGACTGCCCCGCGACCCGCGCAACGTTGAAGACGGCACTCGCCGATTTGCCGCTGACCTATTGCGACAGCGATGCGACGAGCGGGTTCGTCGCGGTGCTCGACGGCACGCGGGCCGGGCGGACGGTGCTGCTGCGTGGTGACATGGACGCGCTTCCGATCGAGGAAGCGACCGGGCTCGATTTCGCCAGCCGCTCGGCCGGAAAGATGCACGCCTGCGGGCATGACAGCCATTCGGCGATGCTCGCCATCGCCGCGCGGCTGCTTTGCCGGCGGCGCGATTCGATCGCCGGGCGAATCCTGTTCATGTTCCAGCCCGGCGAGGAAGGGCAGCACGGCGCGCGGCACATGATCGACGAGGGGTTGCTTGGGCATCCGCTCCCTGACGCGGCATTCGCGCTCCACATCTGGCCGACGCTCGACCATGGCGTGGTTGCATGCCGCGCGGGGACGATGCTCGCTTCGACCGATACGTTGAGCGCCTCGATCGTCGGCAAGGGCGGTCATGCGGCGATGCCCCACGATGCGCTCGACCCGATCCCGGTCGCGGCCGAGATCATCCTCGCGCTCCAGTCCGACGTCGCGCGCCGCACCCCGGTGACCGACCCGATCATCCTGTCGATCACCAAGGTCAGTGCCGGGACGACTCACAATGTGCTTCCCGGCCGCGCCGAACTGCTCGGCACGCTGCGCACGCTCTCGCCCGAGGCGCGTACGCGAGGCCGCGCGGCGTTCGAGCGGATATGCACCCATGTCGCGGCGGCGCACGGCTGCACCGCCGAGGTCACGATCGAGGCGGGCTATCCCCCGACGGTCAATGACGCGCGCGCGGTGGCGCTGGTCCGGTCGCTTGCCGGGGACCGCTTCGTCGAGCCCGCCGCATCGAACATGGGCGGCGAGGATTTCAGCTATGTGCTCGAGCAAGTGCCTGGGGCGATGGCCTTTCTTGGTGTCGCCGCGCCCGGCTCCGACCCGGCAAGCCGCGCTCCGCTTCACAATTCGCGGATGATGGTCGACGAGGCCGCGCTGACCGCCGGAGTCGCGCTCCACTGCGGCTTCGCGACACGCTTCCTGGCGAACGGCTGGGACTAGCACTGCCGCGTCATCTGTGGTTGATTCGTCCGCACAAGATTATGGGGAATAGACGATATGGCGACCGCCGCACCTGCAACCGGGCTCCGCGAGCTGACGCTGCGCGGGATCGTGCTTGGCGCGATCCTGACATTGCTGTTCACCGCCGCCAACGTCTATCTCGGGCTCAAGCTCGGGATCACGTTTGCGACCTCGATTCCCGCCGCGGTGATTTCGATGGCGGTGCTCAGATATTTCGCCAATTCGACGATCCAGGAAAATAACATTGTCCAGACGATCGCCTCGGCGGCGGGGACGCTGAGTGCGATCATCTTCGTGCTACCCGGCCTGATCATGGTCGGCTGGTGGACCGGCTTCCCATTTTGGCTGTCTGTCGCGGTAATCGCGCTGGGGGGCATATTGGGAGTGATGTATTCGGTCCCGCTGCGCCGCGCGCTCGTCACCGGGTCGGACCTGCCCTATCCCGAAGGCGTCGCCGCCGCCGAAGTGCTCAAGGTCGGCGCCGGGGTCGGCGGAGCGGAAGAGAATAAGCGCGGATTGGCCGCGATCGTTCTGAGCTCGCTTGTCTCGGCCGCCTATGCGATCCTTGCCCAGACCAAGATCGGCGCCGCCGAAGTCGCGCGCAGCTTTCCGTTCGGCGCAGGCGCGACGACCGTCACCACCAGCCTGTCGATGGCGCTGATCGGGGTCGGCCATCTCGTCGGCCTCGCGGTCGGGATCGCCATGCTCGTCGGCCTGATCATCAGCTGGTTCATACTCGTCCCGTGGCAGACCGGGCTCGCCGGGATCGCCTCGGCTGCCGACCTGGAAACGCTCGTCTCGACCACCTTCCGACAGCAAGTGCGCTTCATCGGCGCGGGGACGATCGGGGTCGCCGCGATCTGGACGCTGCTCAAGATCATCGGCCCGATCGTCAAGGGCGTGACCTCGGCGCTAGCCGCGAGCCGCGCGCGCAAGGCCGGCGGACAGGACAGCCTTGCCCTGACTGAGCGCGATATCCCGATCGGAATCATCGGCATCACCATTTTGGGCTCGATGATCCCCATCGGCCTGTTGCTTTCGGCCTTCGCTGCAGCGATCGGCCCCGACTGCGCGAAGGCCGAAAGCAACAGGC
>JBKJTQ010000116.1:0-3542 GCA_046589895.1 Sphingomicrobium sp. | reverse complement strand
GCTGACGATCGCTAGCTCGCTGGTCACGCTCGCGATCCCGTGGCTCGCCTCGCGCATGATCGGCGGGATCATGCTCGCGCAGGCAAGCATCGGAAGGCTTGTCGCGTTCCTGCTCATCGCCTTGAGCTTCCTCGCTTTGCTCAACGTCATTACCTCGACCATTTCGACCGCGACGGCGGCGCGTCTCCTGGCGGATCTGCGGGTGCGGATCCACGACCATCTGCAACGCTTGCCAATCGGGTTTCACTACGACCGCCGTCAGGGCGACAGCCTCGCGCTCGCCACTTATGAAGTATCGCGGCTCGGTCAGTTCCTGACCGGGACGATAGTTACCTTTCCATCGCAGCTGCTGACGGCGGCGGGCGCGGCGGTGCTGATGTTCCGGATCGACGCCCAGCTCGCGCTTCTGATCCCACTGCTAGTCCCGGCCTTCTTCGTGATCCTCAAGCTCGTCGGCCGGCGCTTGCGCGGGCTCGCCCTCTCCTCTCAGCGGGCCGAAGCCGACGTCATCGCGACGGTCGAGCGCAACCTGTCGATGCTCGCCGCGACCAAATCGTTCGCGCGCGAAGCGGCCGAGGATCGCAGCTACCGGCAGCGGGTCGATCGCGCGCGCGATCTGCGGATCGAGGAAGGCCGCATCCAGGCGATCATCGACCCGCTATTCGGCCTCATCGCTGCCACTGCCGCGGTGCTCCTGCTCTATGTCGCCGGCACGCTCGTGCGGTCGGGAGCGATGAGCAGCGTCGAACTGCTCAGCTTCCTATTCTACGCCGCGTTGCTCACTCGCCCGGTCGGGGCACTCGCGCGCACCTATGGCGATTTCCAAAGCGCCAGGGGTACGCTCGAACGACTCCAGACGGTGCTCTCCGAACCGGTCGAGCCGGGCTATGGAGGCACGGTCGCAATGCCCGGCGCCCGCGGCCATATCGAGTTCGTCGGGGTAAGCTTCACCTATCCGGCGCGCGAAGCGGTGCTGCGTGATATCTCGATTGACATCCGACCGGGCGAAAAGGTCGCGTTCGCGGGCAGCAACGGCGCGGGCAAGACGACGCTGCTGACACTCCTCATCCGCTTCAACAATCCCGACTGCGGCACAATCCTAATCGACGGGCAGGATATTGCGTCGCTCGATGTGCAAGATTTACGCCGCCAGATCGGGGTGGTCCCGCAAGCTGCCTTGCTGTTCAACGGCACGATCCGCGACAATATCGCCTTCGGGCTAGAGGATGCCAGTGACGCGCAGGTCGAGCGCGCCGCGCGCCTGTCGCAAGCCCATGACTTCATCGCCACGCTGCCTCACGGGTTCGACACACAAATCGGCGACCATGGAGTTCGTCTGTCGGGTGGCCAACGTCAACGGATCGCGCTCGCGCGGGCCTTGGTCAAGGATCCGCCGATCCTGATCCTCGACGAGGCGACGTCGATGTTTGACGACGACGGCGAACAGGCGTTCATCGCGGCGAGCTTCGACGCGCTCGCGGGGCGCACCGTATTGTTCACCACCCACCGCGCGGCGAGCCTCGCCATCGCCGACCGGATCATCCGCATCGAAGATGGCGCGATCGTAGACCCGGCGTCCGATCTTGCGGCGACCGCAATTCGATGAGCGGGATTTGCGGGATCGTTGCGCTCGACGGCGACAACCCCACCGCGGCGCAGATCGGGGCGATGACCGCGAAGCTCGAACGCCGTGGGCCCGACCGAACGCATAAGTGGCTCGATCAAGATGTCGCGCTTGGCCACACATTGCTCGCAACTACCCCCGAAGCGCTCGTCGAAACTCTCCCGCTGACCGATGCGACCAGCGGTTGCACGATCACCGCCGACGTCCGGCTCGACAATCGCGAAGAATTGTTCGCCGCGCTCGCCCTGCCGAGCGACGCCCGAACGATCGGCGACGGCGAGTTGATCCTGCGCGCCTACCTCATCTGGGGCGACGAGTGCGTTGCTCATCTGCTCGGCGATTTCGCCTTCGCCATCTGGGATCCTCGATCGACGAGCCTTTTGTGCGCGCGCGATCAGATGGGGATGCGCCAGCTCCTCTATCATCACGACGCCGCGCGCTATTTCGTCTTTGCGACCGAGGCGGATGCGATCCTCGCGCACCCTGATGTCGAAAGCCCGCTCAATCATCAACGGATCGGGGATTATCTCAGCAATATGGAGGGCGCGGACCTCACTTCGACCTTCTTCAGCACCATCGTTCGTTTGCCGCCCGCACACACGCTCAAGCTCGAACGCGGCGCGATCGTGCTTCGTCGCTACTGGCAATTGGAACTCGAGCCCGAGCTTCACCTGACCTCCGACGAGGCCTATGCTGAGGCGTTCCTCAAAGTGTTTACCGAGGCGGTGCGGTGTCGGCTGCGAAGCACCGGTTCGATCGGGGCAATGCTCTCGGGCGGGCTCGATTCGAACGCCGTTGTCGCGGTCGCGGTAGCCCTTCGGACGAAGGATAGCCTCGGACCATTGCCGACCTTTTCGGCGGTCGGACCCGATGCTTCGGGCTGCGTCGAGACGCACTCTATCATGACGGCGATGATGTCGGCCGGAGTCACGCCGACAGCAGTCAACTACGCCAAGCTTTTGCCGTTTCGCGATGACTTGATCCGCGAGACAGTTGAATCAGCCGAACCCTTTGATGGCCATATGACCCTCATTCGTTCGGTCTATCTTGCAGCGCACCGAGCCGGAATCAACGTGGTCCTCGATGGTGTGATGAGTGACGTGATGTTGGCGTCCGACTTTCATTCGGCAATCTTGTTAAGACGAGGCCGTGTTGTGCAGTCGTTCCGGGAAATATTCGGGAAGCACCAATATTACGGCACATTGGCGCCGATCTGGCGCGGCGTGCTCAGCACCATTTGGCAAGCCTTTTCTCCCCTGCCATTGCGGAAATTGCGGTTTCTCGTGCACCGCCATAAATTGAATAATCTTTTCAAACAGCACATTGGCACCGTCGCGCCAACGATCGACGTCAATCACGCGCTGAGCCGAAGGAAGAAAATTCAGGCGCGCGACGCAAATTATCTCCGCATCGACAGTTTGACCCGATACCGCGGGGTAACGCACCCCAATGTCGTGGTTGGGCGAGAGCGTTATGACCGTGTCGCCGCTTCATTGGGCATTGAGCCGCGCGACCCGTTTGTCGACGTCAGGCTAATCCACTTTTGCCTCTCTCTTCCCCTTCATCAACTCGAACGCAATGGCTGGCCGAAATGGATTTTACGTCACGCGATGTCACGCCTTCTGCCGGGCGAGATTATCTGGAGACGGGGAAAGCAACACCTCGGGCCGGACTTTACCTGCGCCATCCTTCGTGATCTGGAGCCCCAGTCGAACATCGCCGACGTTCGAGCCTTGAACCCAACGTTTTATCAGAGGCTTGAAGCTATCTATCTGTCGAATTGGATTGCGTATTTTAGACGGAAGAATTAGCTTACACGTTCAATCAAATGAAGGAAATTTCAATGGCCGCTTCCAAGGAAAATGGCGCCAAGCGTGCATATGCAGCGCCTAAGCTCACTATGTATGGCGATATGATT
>JBKJTQ010000049.1:0-2702 GCA_046589895.1 Sphingomicrobium sp. | reverse complement strand
CAATCGCACCGAAATGGACCACCGCGCGATCAACCTGCGCGGCGAGATCGACCGGCGGCTGACCTATCTGTCGAAGGTGATGAAATTCGCCAAAGTCGTCGATCCCGCCGCGCAGGTTGACCGCGCGGTGGTCCATTTCGGTGCGATTGTCGAACTCGCCGACGAGAAGGATGCGCGCCGCACGATGACCTTGGTTGGCGAGGATGAGGCCGATGCCGGCGCGGGCCGGATCAACTGGCTCGCCCCGATCGCGCGCGCTTTGGTTGGGGCAAAGATCGGCGACGAGCGCCTGGTGCGCCTTCCAGCGGGTGAGAAGTGCTACCAGGTCGTCGCGATCGACTATCCTAAGATTTAGGCACTTTTCTGGTGAGGGAAAGCGATCACGGTTTCCCCGGTCGCGGGGGGTTCCGACGGGATCGCCTTGTCGAACGCTTCGGTCAGGATCGTCAGCGCGGCGATCCGCGCCGATTGCTTGTCATTGGCGTCGATCACCTGCCATGGCGCCCAGCGCGTGTCGGTTTGCGCAAACATTTCGTGAAGCGCGGAGATGGTGGCCTCGCGTTCCTCGCGCGTCGGCAGCGCCTCGGCCTCGACGAGATGGCGGCGCCACGGATCGGCGAGCCGCTCACTTATGCGACGCTGTTGTTCGCCGGCCGAGACATGGAAGAACAGCTTGACGATCTGAGTGCCATGGTCGCGCTGCTGCGCTTCGAATTCGTTGATCTCGTCGCACGCCCGCGCCCAACGCTTGGGATCGGCCTGCCCCTGCACTCGATCCTCGATCAGGCGGCGATACCAGCTGTGGTAGAAGATCGAGCTGTCGCCGGCGGGGGGCAATGCGCTCCAGAAGCGCGCCAGCCAATGGCGTTCGTCGTCGTCGCTCTCGCGTCCGCCGACGCAGTGAGTCGAAAAATGGCAAGGATCCCATGATGCCACGAGCCGCTTGAGCGCGGCGCGTTTGCCCGACCCGGGCCACCCTTCGAAAATAATAAGCGCGCGTCTGCGATGGACGATCTGCGCAATCTGCAATTGGGCAAGACGCTGCTGCAACGCCGTCAGCGAGGCATGATAGTCACCGGCGAATGGCTCGCCGCGTTCATATATCGTTAAATCAATCCCCACGCCGCCGACGTATCGCAAAGCTTTTTGCGCCGCAATCGATTAACTTGCGTCAGCTTTGGTACGCCGGTGAGTCGTGGCACAAACGCCTCACGCCGCCATGACTCCCCTACGCCGGCTTGGGCGCGCCATCGGCAATTATGCGGATCGACAACTCCTTCAACTGCTTTGGCGTGACCTCGGCCGGGGCATTCATCAGCAGATCCTCGGCCTTCTGGTTCATTGGAAAGACGATCACTTCGCGAATGTTGGGCTCGTCGGCGAGAAGCATGACGATGCGGTCGATCCCTGGTGCCGAGCCACCATGCGGCGGCGCGCCATATTTGAACGCCCCGATCATTCCCGGAAAGTTGGTGTCGACCTCGGCGCGCGAATAGCCGGCGATTTCGAACGCCTTGTACATGATTTCGGGGCGATGGTTGCGGATCGCACCCGACGAGAGTTCGACCCCGTTGCAGACGATGTCATATTGCCACGCGAGGATGTCGAGCGGGTCCTTGGTCTCAAGCGCGTCCATCTCGCCCTGCGGCATTGAGAAGGGATTGTGGCTGAAGTCGATCTTCTTGGCGTCTTCGTCAAATTCGAACATCGGGAAGTCGACGATCCAGCAGAAGCGGAACGCACCCTTCTCGATCAGGTCGAGATTTTCGGCGACGCGCGTGCGCGCCGCGCCGGCAAGCTTGGCGGCGTCGGCTTCCTTGCCCGCGGCGAAGAAGATGCCGTCGTCGGGCCCCAGTCCCATCGCTTCGGCAATCTTGTTCATGCCGTCCGTGCCGTGATTCTTTGCGATCGGACCGCCCCATTCGCCAGCCTTGCGGGTGGCGTAACCGAGACCGGCATAACCCTCGCCGCGCGCCCAATCGTTCATTTCGTCGAAGAATCTGCGGCTCTTGTCGGCGGTGCCCGGCGCGGCGACCGCGCGCACCACCATGCCCTTTTCGACCAGACCCGCGAACAGCCCGAAGCCCGATCCGACGAACTGCGCGCCGACGTCATGGACGATCAGCGGATTGCGCAAGTCGGGCTTATCGCTGCCATATTTGAGCAGCGCGTCCCGGTAGGGAATACGCGGGAAATCGCCCGCAGCGGTGACCGTTTTGCCATTGCTGAACTCGGCGAACAGCCCGGCCAGCACCGGCTCGATCGCATTGAACACATCGTCCTGCGTCACGAAGCTCATTTCGAAATCGAGCTGGTAGAATTCGCCTGGGCTTCGGTCGGCGCGGGCGTCTTCGTCGCGGAAACAGGGCGCGATCTGGAAATAGCGGTCGAAGCCGGCGACCATCAGCAATTGCTTGAACATCTGTGGCGCCTGCGGAAGCGCGTAGAACTTCCCCGGGTGGACCCGGCTCGGAACAAGATAGTCGCGCGCGCCTTCGGGTGACGAAGCGGTCAGGATCGGGGTCTGAAATTCGGTAAAGCCCTGTTCGATCATCCGGTTGCGGACCGAAGTGATAACTTTGGAGCGGAGCATGATGTTGGCGTGAAGCCGCTCCCGGCGCAGATCGAGGTAGCGATAGCGCAAGCGGATGTCCTCGGGATATTCGGCCTCGCCCGCGACCGGCATCGGCAATTCGGCGGCC
>JBKJTQ010000290.1:0-7112 GCA_046589895.1 Sphingomicrobium sp. | reverse complement strand
ACGAAGCGTTGCGCGCAGGCAAAGGCGATGTTGGTGGCAAGACTGGTCTTGCCCATTCCCGGGCGCCCGGCGAGGATCGACAGGTCGCTTTTGTGAAGCCCGCCGATCTTGGCGTTAATCCCCTCGAGCCCGGTGGTCACCCCCGACAGATGCCCGCCCGAGTTGAGCGCTTTTTCGGCCTGCTCGAGCGCGAGCTTAGTCGCCTCGCCGAAACTCTTGACCTTACTCTCATTGCCGCCCTGCTCAGCGACGCGGTAAAGCTCTGTCTCGGCGCGCTCGATCTGGGCGAGCGGGGCGACTTCTTCCGAGGTATCGAGCGCGTTTTCGACCATGTCGCGGCCGACCCCCACCAAGGCGCGGAGCAAGGCAAGGTCGTAAATCTGCGCGGCGAAATCGCGCGCCCCGATCACCGCCGCGCCCGACCCGGTCAGTTGCGCCAGGTACGACGTCCCTCCGACCTGCTTGATCGCCTCATCGGCTTCGAAGATCGGTTTCAGCGTGACCGGGTTGGCGACCATATTCTTGTCGGTCATGCGCAGGATCGCTTCATAGACGCGCCCGTGGAGCGGCTCGAAGAAATGGTGCGGCTTGAGGCGCAGCTGGACGTCCTCGACCAACCGGTTGTCGATCATCAGCGCGCCGAGCAGCGCCGCCTCGGCCTCGATATTCTGCGGCAGCGCGGGCGATACGGGGGCGGATGCGGGTTCGTTGAGTCGGATGATTTCGGCCATGCCGAGCGTCCTACGCCGAAGCGGCCCTGGGCTCCACCCGTCCGGCTCAATCAACTGTGGGCGCGGCTGTGGAAAAAACCGGATATACACCGTCAAATGCACAGCGTGGACCGTGACCAAAAATTGTGGTTCGTTTTTTTCGGGACAGCAGCTAGGACACAATTATGACTATCGCCAAATCGTTCTACTCGTCGCGCCGCCTCGTGCTGGTTGGGGCGGGCGCCTTTGTCTTGACGGCTGCGGCCGGTCGGAAGCGAGCCGCGCCGACACGCGTGCTCTTCATCTGTCAATTTGGGTCGGTGAAAAGCCCGGTTGCGCGCGAATGGCTTCGCCGCCGCGCTGCCCAGCGACATATGTCTGTAGTCGTCCAGGCGCGAGGACTGACACCCGAAGAACATGCTTCGCCAGCCTTGGTCGCGGCACTGAAAACGGACAGAATTAACACCAAGGCCGATCCACTTCGCCAGTTCACGATGAAAGACGCGACCGTGGCCGACATCGTCATCCTGTTTGACAAGGCGCCCGCGGTTTCAGCGTTGAGCAAGACGCGCGATTGGTCGGACCTCGGATCGATGAACACCGGCTATCCTGCGGCGCGGGCGGATCTTCTCATCCGGCTCGACCGGCTTCTCGACGAAATCGGCAAGCGCTAAGCCTGAGGTCTGGCCGCGATCCAATAATGTGCCTTCCCCATCTAATCGCACCGATTGCGCACCCTGTCCTTCCCCCGCTAACCCCTGCCCCATGACCATTCAATCGGACCGCTGGATTCGCGAGCAGGCCACCACCCACGGCATGATCGAGCCGTTTGTCGAGGCACAGCGACGCGACGGGTGCATTTCTTATGGTCTTTCTTCGTACGGCTATGACGCACGCGTTGCCGACGAGTTCAAGATATTCACCAATGTCGACTCGGCGATCGTCGATCCCAAGGATTTCGCCGCGAACAGCTTCGTCGATCGCAAGACCGACTGCTGCATCATCCCGCCCAACAGCTTCGCGCTCGCCCGCACGGTCGAATATTTCCGCGTTCCCGAGGATGTGCTGGTGATTTGCCTCGGCAAGTCGACCTATGCGCGGTGCGGGATCATCGTCAACGTGACCCCGCTTGAGCCCGGGTGGGAGGGGCATGTCACGCTCGAATTCTCCAACACTACGCCGCTGCCCGCCAAAATCTACGCCAACGAAGGCGCGTGCCAGTTCCTGTTCCTCAAGGGCAATGAGCGGTGCGAGACGAGCTACAAGGACCGCGCCGGTAAATATATGGGGCAGCGCGGAGTCACGTTGCCGAAGCTGTGATCTGCATTTCTCTCGTCATTCCCGCGAAAGCGGGAACCCAGTTTTTCTTGACGCGCTGGCTCCTTGCTTTCCCGGGGATGACGAATTGGTAGTGACCCTCGACGAGGCGCTGGCGCTCGACGCCGCCGACCCGCTGGCGCAGTGCCGCGAGCGGTTCGTACTACCGCATGGAGTGATCTACCTCGACGGCAACAGCCTCGGTGCGCTTCCCCGCGCGACCGTTGCGACGGTGGCCGAGACGATTGAACACGAGTGGGGCGATGACCTCATCGCGAGCTGGAACAGGCATGACTGGATTGGCGCACCGGCTCGGCTCGGGGAGCGGATCGCGCCGCTGATCGGGGCCCGCCCAGGCGAAGTGTTGGTCGCCGATTCGACTTCGGTCAACCTGTTCAAACTGCTCGCCGCCGCGCTCGCAGCGCGCCCCGGACGCTCGACGATCCTCAGCGACACCGGCAATTTCCCGAGCAACCTGTACATCGCGCAAGGCCTCGCCGCGATGACCCCGTCTAGGCTAAGCACGGTCGAGCCCGGCGCGGTCGCCGCAGCGATCAATTCTGACACCGCCGTGGTGATGCTGACCGAGGTCGATTATCGCAGTGGGCGGCGCCACGACATGAACCGCGTCACCGCCGCGGCGCATGAGGCGGGCGCGCTGATGCTGTGGGACCTGTCGCACAGCGCGGGGGCGATCGCGGTCGATCTCAATGCGGCGGATGCCGACCTCGCGGTCGGGTGCGGGTATAAATATCTCAATGGCGGCCCCGGCGCGCCCGCCTTCCTGTTCGTCGCCGAGGCACTGCAGGAACAGCTCGCCTCGCCGCTGTCGGGCTGGCTGGGGCATGCCGATCCGTTTGCGTTCGAGCACGATTATCGCGCGGCGCCGGGCATAGCGCGCTTCCAGGCGGGCACTCCCTCGATCCTCGCCATGGCCGCGCTCGAGGCGGGGCTTGCGGCCTTCGACGGCGTGTCGATGGCCGACCTCGAAGCCAAGTCGCGCCGCCTGTCGAACCTGTTCATCGCGCTGGTCGAGCAGCGCTGTCCCGAGCTGACCCTTGCCAGCCCGCGCGACGCGGGCGCGCGCGGCAGCCACCTCGTCTTCGCGCACCCCCACGCCTACCCGCTGATGCAGGCTCTGATCGAGCGCAAGGTGATTGGCGACTATCGCGAGCCCGACCTGATCCGCTTCGGGTTCACGCCGCTTTACAATGGCTATGCCGACGTATGGCATGCCGTCGATATCCTGGCCGGCCTGCTCGCGACGCGCGGCTGGGACCAGCCGCGCCTTCACGAGCGGGCGCGCGTGACCTGAACCTAGCGCTTGCGGCCTTGATGGCGAATGTTGGCGGGGCGACCGCGCTTGGGCGGACCGGCCTTCGACTGGCCGCCACGGACGCGGTCGCGGCGCTCGCTGTCGCCGCGCTTCGCTCCGCCATATTTGCCTTCGGGGAGCTCGAACTTGAGCGCGCCCGAAGCGGGATTGGCTTCGGACAGTTTCAATTCGATCTTCTGCCCCTGGCGAAAAGTTGTTCCCGTATCGTCGCCGATCAAGGCGCGCGCCTTTTCGTCGTAGCGATAATATTCCTGGCCGAGGATCGCCGCGGGGACGAGGCCGTCGCCGCCCAGCCCCTCGACCGTGGCGAAAAAGCCGAACGGTTGCACCCCGCTGATCCGGCACGGCAATATCTGCCCAACGCGGTCGGCGAGGAAGGCGGCGACATAACGGTCGATGGTGTCGCGCTCGGCCTCCATCGCGCGCCGTTCAAGCATCGAGATTGCTTCGCCGATGGGCGCGAAGCTGTCGGCATCGGAGCCGGGCAATCCGCCCTCACCAAGCTGGTAGGCGGTGACGAGCGCGCGATGGACGAGCAAATCGGCATAGCGGCGAATCGGCGAGGTGAAGTGGGCATAACTCGACAAAGCGAGCCCGAAATGGCCGAGCGCCTCGGGACCGTAGCGTGCCTGCATTTGAGTGCGCAGCACCTGCTCCATGATTTCGAGGCGCGCATCATGCTCGCCGACGCGGGCGAGGACATGGTTGAAGGTAGAAGGCTTGATCACCTGGCCAAGCGCGAATTCGACCTCGAAGGTAGCGAGATAATCCTTCAGCGCATTGAGCTTCTCGCGGCCTGGTGCTTCGTGGATGCGGTACATCACCGGCGCCTTTTTCTTTTCGAGCGCCTTGGCCGCGGCGACATTGGCGGCGATCATATAATCCTCGACCAGCCGGTGCGCATCCAATCGCTCGCGCGGCGCGACCGACATGATGCGGCCCTTCTCGTCGAGGACGACGCGGCGCTCGGGCAAGTCGAGCTCAAGCGGCTCGCGCCGGTTGCGCGCGGCGAGCAAGGCGTTCCAGCAATCCCACAAAGGGGCGAGGGCGGCGCTCCACAATTCCTCCCCGGAACGGGGAGGGGGACCGCCAGTGAAGCTGGTAGAGGGGCCGACGCCACGCTCGCTCCGCTCGCCCCCCTCCACCGTGCTGCGCATGGTCCCCCTCCCCGTGTCGGGGAGGAATTGGTCGGCAAGCGCCTGCGCTTCCTCATATGCAATGTTTGCAGCTACGCAAATCTTGGCGCGTGAGAATCGCCACGACTTAAGCGCGCCGTCAGCACCGATCACGAGGTGGCAGGCGAGTGCAGCGCGGACCTGCCCTTGCTTCAAAGAGCAAATGTCCGACGACAGTTCGTGGGGCAGCATCGGCACCACGCGGTCGGGAAAATAGATGCTGTTGCCGCGCGCGCGCGCCTCGCGGTCGAGTTCGGAGCCCGGGCGGACATAGAAACTGACATCGGCGATGGCGACGATCGCGTCCCACCCGCCATCGTCACGCGGGCTCGCCCAGATCGCATCATCATGGTCGCGCGCATCCTCGGGATCGATCGCGACGATCGGCAAATGGGTCAGATCCTCGCGCTGGCCAAGGGCGATCGTCGCAACCTCCCTGGCCTCGTCGATCGCCTCGCCGCGGAATTCGTCGCGCAGGCCATGCTTGTGGATCGCGATCATCGAGAAACTGCGCGGCGCGAACGGATCGCCGAGCACCGCATCGACGCGCGCAGTGAAGCGCGGGGGCTTGCCTCCGGGTTCAGCGAGGACGAGGTCGCCCGGTTGGGCGTCCTTCAGGTCGGTGATGGTGAATTCGCGACGCTCGCGCTTGTCGACCGGCGACAGGAACAATCGCTCGCCCTCGGCGCGTACCACCCCGAGCACGAGATCGGCCGAGCGCTCAAGTTTCTTCATCACATGCGCGACATGGCCGTTTCCGGTTTCCTCGGTCCGCGCGAGGATGCGGTCGTTCAATGCCAGCGCCGAACGCCGCCCGCGCTCGATCACCCGCAGCCGCGGCGCCGGGGTGTCGGCGTGCCAGCTTTCCGGCGTCGCGAGAACTTGCCCATCCTCGATCGAGATGACCCGCAGCACGGTCACCTTGGGCACCCCGCCCGCCTTGTGGAAGGCGCGGCCGGGCGCCGAGTCGATCAGCCCTTCGTCGGCCATGTCTTTGAGCAGTCCCTTGAGCAGGATTTTCTCATGGCTGGAGAGGCCGAACGCCCGCGCAATCTCGCGCTTGCCCGCGGGCGACCCCGACTGGGCGATATAATCGAGAATCTGCTTCGAGGTCGGCAGGCCGGAAGAAGGTCGTGAGTGGCGGGGCATGTGCTTCCTAATGATCGTTATGCCGGACTTGATCCGGCATCCGCCTTTTCTTCGGACTGGCTGGCGGAAGGTGGACCCCGGATCAAGTCCGGGGTGACGCTTATTTCGAGACGGCCGGCGCGACGTAGGGTTTGAACGCCCCACCCGGAACCGCCGAGGCGACCGGGCTTTCGTAACCGTCTTTGCTGACCGATGAGACCCCGAACACCCAATCGTCGACGCGCATGTGGAGGAGGGTCAGCTTGCAGTTTGGTGTTGTCCAACCGCCCATCAACTGATTGCCCCCCACCAATTTTTCATTGGAATCATCCGAGCCGTGTTTCGCCTTGGCGCACACATCTATCGGCGCTGCGTTGCGCGCAAGCTGCCATTGGTTTGAGTCTGTGCGGCGCCAACGAACTACGAAATTATCCGCGAACGGCACCGCCTTCCAGCTCACGCTCGTGTCGGTGCTGACTGCTCCCGCGACCTTTGGCTCCGGCGGCGGCGGGGCGCTGGCGAGGGCGGCTAGGGCGGCGACGTTGAGGCGCGTCACCTTCGCTAGATAGGCAAAGTCCATCTCGTCGACGGTGTCGCCGAACTTGACCCCGTTCTCGGTGCGCAAATCCTGGTGCTGGTGGTTGTAATTCTCGACAGCCACCGAGAAGCGGATCGCGGGATATCCGGCGTTGAGCAATTCGGTGTGATCGCCGCCGCGCCCGAAGCGGTCGTTGCGCCAGATCTGACGAACATCGAGCCCGATTCCCGGCAGCCGCTCGGCAAGGCTGTCGAGGAAGCGCGACAAGTTGCGCGAGGGCGAATCATTCTCCCCTCCTAGGCTACGCTGAGCCGCCGCAAGCGCCTCGCGGCCCTGCCAGCGCGGGCCTTCGGAGAAAATGCGGACGGTGTTGGCGTCGCATACCGCGTCCGACCCGCAGCTATTGCCGATAATGTCATTGTTGAGGTTGGCGACGACGTTCCAGCCCTGCGCCTTGGCGTAGTTGGCGAGCACCTTGCCCCCGAACAGCCCCTGCTCCTCGCCCATCAGCACGGCATAGACGATCGTGCCCGCGAACTTGCGCTTCGACAGCACCCGCGCGGCCTCGATCACCGCGGCGGTGCCCGAGCCGTCGTCATTGGCGCCGGGGGCGTCGGCAGTCGCGTTCATCACATCACTGACGCGACTGTCGATGTGGCCCGAGATGATAACGATATCGTTGGGCCGCTCGGTGCCGCGCTGGATGCCGAGCACGTCGGTGATTTTCGTCGGGACTGGAACGCGCGCGCCGGTCATCGTTTCGCTCGGCGTTGCAATCTCGAGCTTTAGCTTGCGAAACTCGGCCTCGGTCCAGCGCAGCGAGGCGCCGATCCCGCGCCGGGGGTCGGTCTGCGACGACAAGGTATGGCGAGTGCCGAAGCTGACCAGTTTCTCGACCGTCGCCTTGA
>JBKJTQ010000270.1:0-3922 GCA_046589895.1 Sphingomicrobium sp. | reverse complement strand
TGGCGAGCAGGTCGAGGTTGGCGATCAGCCGGGCCATCGCCGGATCATGGCGGTCGGCCGCTTTGGCCTGCAGCGCAATGCATTCCTCGAGGGTGCGTGCCCCGACGCCGGGCGGGTCGAGCGCTTGGACCAGCGCCAGCGCCTGCTCGGCCTCGGCCGGTGTAGCGCCGATCTCCCCGGCGATGAGCGACAAAGCGGTGTCGAGGTAGCCGGTCACCTCGAGCTCGCGGACGATCGCCTCGGCCATCCGCCCGACCGTCCCGCCGGCGCCGTGGAGTTGAGCCATGAGATGCTCGGCAAGCCCGACCTCGCTGGCGCTCAGCCGGTCAAAGTCGAACCCCTCGTCGTTTGGCGGGCCGATGTCGGAAGCACTGTCGTTGTCGAGCGCCGCTTCTCGCCAGTCGACATCGATCGGGCTGTCGTCGATCCCGCTTAATCGCCCGATCAGCTCGTCGGCGCCGGCCGGGTCGGCCGCATCGTCGCCGGTCTCGCGATCCTGGCGGATGACCAGCCCATCCTCGGCAGCGCCTTCGCCGGCACGCGCCTCGAGCAACGGATTGTTGGCAAGCTCCTCGGCGATCACCGCCTCAATCTCAACGTTGGTCAGCGCCAGCAGCTTGATTGCCGCCTGCAGCTGCTGGGTCATAACCAGCGACTGGCTTTGGCGGATATCGAGGCGTGGGCCGAGCCCCATGATTATTGCCTCACGCGCGCTACAGCGCGAAGCTTTCGCCGAGATATAAGCGGCGAACCTGTTCGTCGGCGACGAGTGCTTGCGGCGTGCCCTCGAACAGCACTTGCCCGTCGTAGATAATGCAGGCGCGATCGACGATGTCGAGCGTTTCGCGGACATTATGGTCGGTGATCAGCACGCCGATGTCGCGCTGCTTCAAATCCTTGACGAGGTCGCGAATACCGCTGATCGAGATTGGGTCGATGCCCGCAAACGGCTCGTCGAGGAGCATGATCGACGGGTCGGCGGCAAGCGCGCGGGCGATTTCGCAGCGCCGCCGCTCGCCCCCCGACAGCGCCATCGCGGCCGCGGTGCGCAGATGCATAAGGCCGAATTCGCCGAGCAATTTTTCGAGCCGATCGTCGCGCGCCTGGCGGTCGGGCTCGCTCACTTCGAGAACTGCCATGATATTCTGTTCAACCGTCAGTCCGCGGAAAATCGAGGTTTCCTGGGGCAGATAGCCGAGCCCGAGGATCGCGCGGCGGTACATCGGCAACCGGGTAATATCACGCCCATCGAGGAAGATGCGCCCCGCGTCAGGCCTCACCAGCCCCATCGCCGAGTAAAAGCAGGTCGTCTTGCCCGCGCCATTGGGGCCGAGCAGCCCGACCACTTCGCCGCGCTGAACGCTGAGCGACACGTCGTGCAGCACCGCTCGCTTGTCATAGCTCTTAGCGATCGAGCGCACCTCAAGCCCGCGCACATGACTTGAGTCATGCGCGGCCGGACGCGCGATGGCCTGCGCTTCATTCATCAGCGCGTTCGCTGTGGCACGGTGAAGCGTCCAGTCACGCGCCCGCCCGCCTGGCCGACCCCGGGTGCACCGCCGTCCATCACCGCGCGTCCGCTGTTGAGGTCGATCAGCAGGCGCGAGCCATTGATAGTCGATCCCTGCCGCGCGAGCCGAACGTCGCCGACCAGAGTGATCAGCTTGCGATCGAGATCATAGACCGCGAAATTGCCTCGCGCCCTCTCCGACGGACTCGTCACCACCACTCCGCCCGACGCATCAAGACGATCGATCTGGATTCCATCCCCCGACGAATAAGCAATCGTGAGCCGCGCTGTCTGGAGCGTCAGCGTGCCCTGTTTCGCGGTGACATTGCCCGCGAACACCGCGCGATCGATTCGATCCTGGACTTCAAGGCGATCGGCAGTGACATCGACCGGAGCATCGCTGTCATGCCCTTTCAAGGCCGACACCTGACCGCCCGACTGGGCGAGCGCCGCGCCTGCGGCAAGCCCCAGAGCCGCCGCGCCGAAGATCGAAGTCGTTCTCGCCATCCAGATCATCTGACCGCCCTTTGCACGATTTTCAAGCGAACGCCGCTTGTCAGCGAGACCTCTCGTTCGCCCAGATCCGCGCTCATCCGCCCCGCTTCGAAGTGGCCGAGCCGCATGTCGCCAACGACTCGCCCGCGGCTGGCAAGGTTGCGATTCTTGAGGTCGATCCCAACGTCGCGGGTTTCGAGCCGATAACCGTCGGGCCCCGCGACGCGCACCGGGCCGCTTATCGCGACCTTTTGCTGGTCGAGATTATAGCTGCCCCTGGGCGCGACGATCGACAAGGGGCCGCGCTCGAGGTCGAGCTGAGCGCGCATCCCTTCGATATCGACGATCGGGCGGTCGCTGGTCGGCTGGATCGCGCGATCGGCGAGAATCGAGAATTTTTGCCCCTTGTCATCGGTCCCAGTGTAGCGCGCGGCTTCGACCCGCATCCGTTCCTGCGCCATGTCGACCTTATTCTTGTCGAGGATGAAGCTGACGTCGCCGCGCTTGTCGAACGGGGCGATGGCGAGCATCATCAGCAGCCCGGCGATCAGGATCGGCAGGGCGAATTTGGTCGTCCGCACGAGCCGGTCATGGCGGCTGCCCGGTTCGGCCCAATGCCGCTTGCGCGCGAGATCGCGCCTAGCGGCCTCGGACATGCTTCGGTCCTTCAGGGGCCGGTCCTTCAGCCATGCGCGAAAATGTCCATCTCGGCCCAGCCGGCTAGATCAAGCAAGGCACGCGCGGGAAGAAAGTCGAAACACGCCTGGGAAAGTTCGGTGCGGCCTTCGCGCGCCAACCGCACGTCGAGCTTGTCCTTGAGGCGGTGGAGGTAGCGCACGTCGCTTGCCGCATAATCGCGCTGGGCATCGCTGATATCGGGCGCCCCCCAGTCGCTTGTCTGCTGCTGTTTGGACAAATCCTGGCCAAGCAATTCCTTGACCAATTCCTTGAGGCCGTGGCGGTCGGTGTAGGTGCGGATCAGCTTCGATGCGGTGCGCGTGCAGTAGAGCGGCGCGGCGATGATCCCAAGGTAGGCGCGCAGGATCGCGACATCGAAGCGCGCGAAATGATAGAGCTTCATCCGATCGGGGTCGGTGAGCAGCGCCTTGAGATTTGGCGCGGCATAATCGCTATCGGGGCCGAAGCGGACAAGATGCTCGTCGCCGCGGCCATCGGCGAGCTGAACCAGGCACAAGCGATCACGTCCCGGAATCAGCCCCATCGCCTCGGTATCGACCGCGATCGGCACATCTGGTGCGAACAGGTCCGTCGAGGGGATGTCTTCTTCGTGAAAATAAATCGCCATATTCGTCCTGCGCTGTGCCGCCGCCGCGCTGAACGAGCGCTGACGACTGGTGATTTCTTCCCCTCTAGGCCGGTTGGGGCGGCACTTGCCAGTGTTTCGCGATCGAATCACTAGGAGCGACGTCATTTTTCGGGTAAGAGCCACCCCGTGCGCGCGGACCTTTCCGCGCGGTAGGCTGGCTGCGCGTCGTCCCCGCGCGGTGGTCCATCGATTTTCGGGGCACAAGAGAGTTTAGATTTCATGGGGTTCGATCGAGGGCGTAAGGGTGACCGGGGTGGTCGCGGACGTGACAAGCGCGAAGGTTTTGGCGGCGAAGACAGCAGCAGCTTTGGCGGCGGTGGCGGCGGATTCGACCGCGGCGGTTTCGGTGGCGGTTTTAACGCCGGCCCGGGCGGCGGCGGTGGTGGCTATGGTGACCGGGGCGGCGGCACGGGCGGCGGATATCGCGGCGGTGGCGGCGGCTACGGTAGCGGCGCAGGCGGCGGCGGGTATCGCGGCGGCGGCGGTAGTGGCTTCGGCGGCGGCGCTGGCGGCGGCGGCGCTGGCGGCGGCGGTGGTTTCCGCGGCCCTCCGGGTGGCAGCGGTGGCATGCCCCCGCAGGTCGTTGGCGA
>JBKJTQ010000172.1:0-7513 GCA_046589895.1 Sphingomicrobium sp. | reverse complement strand
GGATCGTCGATCGTCAGCGCGCGGCCGCTTGCGCGATCGGCGGTGCCCGCGGCTCCATTCGTTCGGATGCCGGCCGCGTCGAAGGTGACCCAGGCATAGCTGACCCCAGGCGGCGGTGCCGGGGCGGGGGGCGGCACAACGGGTGCACAGGAAGCAAGACCGAGCAGGAAGAAGGAAAGGATTCGCTTCATACAATCTCCAACTGCAGGTTCGCCCGAGCTTCGCCTACATCAGGGCCGTCGGCAACCAGTCAATAGGCTGGGGGCATGGAGGCACAAAGGAATGCTCTGGCTGCGCCCTTGAGAGGCCGTCGCCCACTGCCTAGCGTCAGGCGATGAACCATTTCCAGCTTCAGGGCGACGTCATGCACGGCGAGAATGTCCCGCTGCCGCTGGTAGCGAGCGCGATCGGTACGCCAGTGTTTATCTATTCGACTGCCACGATGCAGCGGCACACGCGGGTTTTGAAAGCCGCGCTGGCATCGCTGGACGACCCTTTGATCGCGTTTGCGGTCAAGGCTAACCCCAATGTGGCGGTCCTGGCGACGCTGGCGGCCGAGGGACTCGGCGCCGACGTCGTCTCGGGCGGGGAGTATCGGCGCGCCCGCGCGGCTGGCGTGCCCGGGGACAGAATCGTCTTTTCGGGTGTCGGTAAAACCGCGGCCGAAATGGCGCTGGCGTTGAAGGGCGGCATTTACCAATTCAACGTAGAATCGCTTCCCGAAGCCGAGATGCTGTCCGAGGTGGCAACGAGCCTGGACCTGACGGCGCCGGTAGCCTTGCGCATCAACCCGGACGTCGCGGCGGGCTCGCACGCAAAAATATCCACAGGCTCGGCGCAAACCAAGTTCGGTATCCCGATCGGCAGCGCGAAGGCGTCTTTCACGCGGGCGAGCCAGATGCCGGGCCTCAGGGTGCAGGGCGTCGCGGTCCATATAGGCAGCCAGCTCACCAGCCTCGAACCGTTTCGGGAGGCGTTTAAGAGGCTCGGACATCTGATTGGCGAGTTGCGTGCCTCCGGCCATGAAATCCTCACCGCCGACTTGGGCGGCGGCCTCGGCATCCCTTACGATCCCGCTTTGCCGCCACCGCCGAGCCCCGACGAATATGGTGCGCTCGTGCGCCAAGTCGCCGGTGGATGGGGCGTTCGCCTGATCTTTGAACCGGGGCGCTTGATCGTCGGGAATGCCGGAGTGCTCCTGACCGAGGTAATCCGCGTCAAGGAAGGCGCGACCCACCCGTTCGTGATCGTCGACGCCGCGATGAATGATTTGATGCGGCCCAGCCTGTACGATGCCTGGCACCAGATCGAGGCGGTTGCTCCCAGCGGAAAATCGATTGTCGCCGACATTGTCGGCCCGGTGTGCGAGACCGGCGACATCTTCGCCCGCGCGCGCCAAATCGACGAGGTCAAGGCGGGCGATTTGATGATTATCCGCACCGCCGGTGCTTATGCCGCGACGATGGGCAGCACCTACAATTCGCGACCGCTCGCGGCCGAAGTGCTGGTCAATGGCAGCAATTGGGCGGTGGTGCGTCAACGCCAGGATGTGGAGGCACTTATCCACGGGGATACTGTCCCCGACTGGCTCCGCAGCGGCGTCGACCAAGGTTGATGTTGTCGAGCGGCGTGCTCCACCATATGGCTGTTCGCTCATGAAGCTTCGCCACATCGAAATCTTCCACGCGGTCTATGTCAACGGTTCGGTCAGTGCTGCCGCGCGTGTGCTCAACATATCGCAGCCGTCGGTGTCAAAAACGCTGCGCCACGCCGAATCCCTGCTTGGTTTCCCGTTGTTTCAGCGGACCAAGGGCCGCCTTATCCCCACCGAGGACGCTCATTCGCTGTTCAGCGAAGTGAGCGAGATCCAGGACCGGGTTTCCGCGCTTCGCGAAGCCGGTCGCAACTTGAAGCGCGGGGCCGGATCGATGCTGCGCCTATCGGCCCTCCCGTCTCTCGCGTTAAGCGCGCTGCCAGCGGCGGTGTCGCAGTTTCTCAAGACGCACGCAAAGGTCAGATTCGACCTCCAAACGGTCCACCATGACGATCTGGTCCGCAAGCTCTACGAGCGCGAGGCGGACGTCGCCATCGCCTATGAAGTGCCGCCCGGCGCGCCGGTCGGCCATCGGTTGCTCGGCCAGGGAGAACTGGTTCTGCTCTACCGCGAACAGGACATGCCCGGCGCTCCACACCGCGTCGAACTGGAATGCTTGCGCGGGCAACGTTTTATCAGCGTCGCGACAAGCGGCCCGATCGGTCATTTGTTCACGCAGGAGTTGGCCCGGATCGATCTCGAACTTGACGAGGTCGTATCCGCGCGTACGTTTTACATCGCGGCTGCGCTGGTTCGCGAAGGGGTCGGCATGACGGTCGTTGATAATTTTACCGCGCAGGCGTCGCTCGGGAGTGACCTTTCCGCGCGGCCGATCGAACCGCCGATCCGGTTCGACGTGCACGCAATGTACCTGCTCAACCGACCACCCACTGCCTTGGCGACTGATTTTCTCAAGACGCTTGGCCAGATGATCACCACGCCATAACGTGAAGCTATGGCGAGCGGCGAACTCGCTATGCGTGAAGCGACGCAAGTGGCGATAGCGTCAGGCCATGATTCCTGGACCCTTTCTCCTTTATCTCGGTCACAGCACCAACGCGGTGGACATCAAGACATCGCGCGGGCTCGCAAGCTTCCGGCGCCAAGATTGCGTCGGCGAATTTCGGCACGACGACTGCCCGCTGAGTTTGGACCTGCCCCGCCTGGACATGGTGCAAGGCGCGGCGGCGGGAGCGCGAACTCTGGTGCTCGGCATTGCCAATAGCGGAGGGACGTTTGGCCCCGGCGTCGTAGATGATGCAGCCGCCGCACTGGCGGCAGGGATGAATGTCGCCGCTGGCCTCCATCAGCGACTGCGGGAGGAAGCGCGGCTCGTGGCGCTTGCCGGCGAGCGCGGCCTCAAGCTGTTCGACGTCCGCGATCCGCCCCGCCACCTTCGCGTCGGCAACGGCATGCCACGCGCGGGGCATCGCTTGCTGACGGTCGGGACCGACTGTTCGGTGGGAAAAATGTACAGCTCGCTTGCTCTCGTTGCCGCGCTCAAGGATCGCGGGCTTAAGGTTGATTTCCGCGCTACCGGCCAGACCGGGATCATGATCGCAGGGTCGGGCGTGCCACTCGATGCGGTGATCGCCGATTTTATTTCGGGTGCGATCGAGCAACTTGCGCCCGAGCGGCACGATGGCGGCTGGGACGTGATCGAGGGACAAGGCTCGCTCTCGCACCCCTCATTTGCGGGTGTGTCGACCGGACTGCTCCACGGCGCCCAGCCAGAAGCGATCGTGCTGTGCCATGATCCGGACCGGGATCATATGCGCGGCCTGCCCGGCCGGGCGCTACCCGACCTGGCCGAGACCCTGCAAATGAACCTAGCGGTGGCACGGTTGACCAGCCCCGCGGTTCGCGCCGTCGGCATTTGTCTCAACACATCCAGCCTCGGTGCGGTCGAAACTCAGCGCCTGTGCGATCGCACCGAGGATCTCCTCAACCTGCCCTGCACCGACCCGGTCAAATATGGCGTCGAGGCGATCATTGACAAATTGACATGCAACGCATCCTCCAAGCCCGTCACCACTGCTACGCACTGAGCCGGCCGTTCCGGATTTCGCGCGGCGTCAAGACGAGCGCCGACGTGATCGGTGTGACCTTGCGGCAAGGCGATGCGGTCGGCCGCGGCGAAGGCGTACCTTATCCCCGCTACGGCGAAAACATCGACAGCGCGCTTGCCTCGATCGAGGCCATCCGACCCGCCATTGAAGGCGGCGCGAGCCGCGAGGCGTTGCAATATCTCCTTGTCCCGGGCGCCGCGCGCAATGCGGTCGACTGCGCGATGTGGGATCTTCAAGCGCGCCTCGCCGGCATCGACGTCGCGGCGATGCTTGGCCAAGCGGAACCTGACCGCTTGGCGAGCGCGCTGACGATCTCGCTCGATGCGTCCGCCGCGATGGGTGAGGCCGCGGCGCGGGTCGCCAACGCGCCGCTGATCAAGGTCAAGGTCGACGCAGTCGATCCCATTGCGCAAGTCCGCGCTGTGCGGGCCGCCGCGCCGGCCGCCGCGCTGATCGTCGATCCCAACGAAAGCTGGGACGAAGCGCTCCTCAAGGCGATGCAGCCGGTGCTGGTCGAGGCGCGGGTCGCACTGCTTGAACAGCCGGTGCCGGCCGGCGCCGACGAGTGGCTTGAAGGGTATTCGAGCCCGGTGCCGATCTGCGCCGACGAATCCTTCCACGTTGCCGAAGACCTTGCTGTCGTTGCGCGGCGATATGGCGTGGTGAACATCAAGCTCGACAAGACCGGCGGGCTAACCGCGGCGCTCGACGCCGCGCGCGCGGTGCGCGCCGCGGGGCTTGGGTTGATGACGGGGTGCATGGTGTCGTCTTCGCTGTCGATCGCGCCCGCGCTTCACCTCGCGGCGCGGTCGGATTTTGTCGACCTTGACGGTCCGCTGTGGCTGGTCGACGATTGGGTCGGCGGGGTCAGGGATGAGCATGGCATGCTCGTTCCGCCCGATCGAGGTTTCTGGGGACACGCACAATGACGATCCTTCGCGCATGGTTCGCCATCCCACTGTGGAAGCGCGTGCTCGCGGCGCTTACGCTCGGCTTCGTCTTCGCCTTGGCGTGGCCCGAAGCGACCCCCGCAATTGCGTTCATCGGCGATCTGTTCGTTCGTGCGATCCGCATGCTCGTCGCGCCGATCGTGCTCGTCACCATCGCCGCCGGGATCACCTCGCTGGCCGACCCCAAGCGGCTCGGCCGCCTCGGCGGGCGGACGATTGGCCTGTTCGCTTTCACGACCGCGATTGCGGTTTCGGTCGGCATGGCAGTGGCGACCCTGATGCGCCCCGGGGTCGGCGCCAGGCTCGGTACCGCCGCGCCGCACGCGCTCGGCGATCCAGTCACCCCGTACGACCAGCTCGTCGGGATTATTCCGCTCAACATCGTCGACGCGCTCGCCAAGGGCGATATGCTCGCCTTGATCTTCGTCGCCATCCTGTTCGGCGTCGGCACGGTCGTTGCGGGCGAGGCGGGCAAGCCGTTTGCGAGCCTGCTCCAGTCGGCCTCGGCGGTCCTGCTCAGGGTGGTCGGCATCGTCATGGAGGCGACTCCCTTCGGCGTCTTCGCGCTGATCGCCAATGCGGTCGCCGCCAACGGGGCGGCGGTGTTCGTCAATGTCGGCTGGCTTGCACTGGCGGTGGCGCTCGGCTCGGCGATCCAGATCATGGTCGTCCACACCTCGTTGCTGAGGCTGGTCGCGAAACTCCCTTTATTGCCCTTTTTCCGCGGTGTGATCGATGCGCTGGTCGTGGCTTTTTCGACCGCGTCGAGCTCGGCGACCCTGCCAGTGGCGATGCGCGTTGCCGAAAAGAACCTTGGCATTGCGCGGCCGATCTACTCGACCGTCCTCCCGCTTGGGGCAAGCATCGGCAAGGACGGAACCGCAATGTATGTCGGCTTGCTCAGCGTGTTCAGCCTGCAGGCGTTCGGCGTTGAGCTGACCCCCGCGGTTTATAGCGTCGTGTTGCTGACCGGAGCGCTGGCCGCGTTTGGCACCGCGCCGGTTCCTTCGGCGTCACTGTTCATGCTCGCCGCCGTTTTGTCCGCGGTTGGAATTGCACCTGAGCAAACCGCCCTGGTCGTAGGGTTCGTGCTTCCGTTCGACCGTCTGCTCGACATGATGCGCACCGTGCCGAGCGCCAGCGCCAACCTCACCGTGGCGACCACGGTGGCGCGGTGGGAAGGCGAGTTGGACGAAGCCGTTTATCGTGCGCCTGACGACACCGCGCCGACGCTCGAGACCAAAACGATGCCCCGCACATGACCCGATGGGCAGTAACCCGGGCGGCGCTCAACTTGGCGCTCGCCATCCCGTCGTCATTGCTGGCGCAGAACCCGCAGGGGACCCAACAACTATCGCTGCAGCAAAGAGTCGAAGCCACGCTCGCCGATGCCGCCCCCGGTACGCGCTTCGGCCTCATCGTCGCCACCGATGACGGTCGCGAACTGGTCGCGATCGCACCCGACGCGCGCTTCATCCCAGCGTCGAACACAAAGATCTTCACCACCGCCGCCGCTTTCGCAACGTTGCCTGGTCTCACGGATCCCGACCTTGCGGGCGGCACGTCGGTAAGCCTCGAAGCGCGGGGAAGGAAATCGCCAAACGTCGTGCTGACGGGTCATGGAGATTCACGCCTGTCGAGCACTCCAGACTGCATCACCGACTGCCTCGCGGCGCTTGCCGACGCGGTGGCGGCAGCGAAAGTGCGCGTGGTGCACGACGTTATCGGCGACGCGAGCCTATATCCCGACGAGCGGTGGAGCCCGGGGATGAGCTGGAACAACCTTCACTCGCGCTACGGCACTGCTGTTTCGGCGCTGACCGTCGATGATAATGAACTGGCGGTCCGCGTCAGCCCGGGCACGTCTGGCGCGCCGCCATCGATCGAAGCGGAGCCTTATTACCGCGTCGAAAATCACGCGGTGACGACGCCATCAGGGGACACGAAGCTTGATTTCACGCGGACCCCGGGCAGCCGCGTCATTCAGGTCACGGGTAGCATTCCGGTTGGCGCCGAACCCGAGTTGCTATTTGCTTCGATCGACGACCCTGCGCATTTTGCTGCTTGGCGATTGAAGGCCCTGCTCGAAGCGCGCGGGGTGCGCGTCACCGGCATTTTGGGGTCGCGATATCGCTCGCTTGCGCCGGGTGACGATCCGCTACTTCGCAATGGCGCACTGTCGGCCCGCCAGGCCGAGCCTGCAGCGCTGGCGCGTCTCACTCCACCGCCGCTGGTCGACGATTTGTTGCACATCAACAAAACCAGCCAGAACCTTCACGCCGAATTGATGCTGCGCCGCGTCGGCCGCCATATCGGCACCGGTTCTATCGCCGATGGAGTTGCGGCGATCCACGCGATGCTCGGACGCGCCGGAGTACCGCGCATGGCCTTCGATTTCGCCGACGGTTCGGGCATGTCGACATATAATCGAGTTTCTCCGCGCGGCATGTTAACATTCCTCCGCTGGATTGCCGTCCAGCCTTGGGGCGCGGCGTGGAAGAAGACGCTCCCGATCGGTGGCGTCGATGGCACGCTCTCAGGGCGGTTCCGCGAAACGTCGCTCAAGGGTCGCGTCTTCGCCAAAACCGGTACGCTCAACGCCACCAACGCGCTTTCGGGCACCATGATCGCACGCAGCGGACGAATCCTGTTCTTCTCAGCCTTAGCCAACGACGTACCCGAAGACGCCGGCGCCACCAAGGCCATCGACGCTGCGCTGGTCATGATTGCCGAGGCGAACTGAGCGCCAGCCAAGACTAGCCCTTATATTCCGAAAACTGTGCCGGTTGCATAATGTGCATTATATCATTTGTCAGACTGGTTGGCGGAGCGGGTGGGATTCGAACCCACGATGGGCTTTTGGCCCATACTCACTTTCCAGGCGAGCGCCTTCGACCACT
>JBKJTQ010000154.1:0-3489 GCA_046589895.1 Sphingomicrobium sp. | reverse complement strand
CGGGTGATGCCATGGACCAGCGACCAGATGCGCCCCGTCGGCACGCTTGAACCATGCGTCGGGTATCCCGCGCGGGTGTAAAAAGCCGTCCCCGCGTTGCGCGCCGAGCGTGCGGTCCACACCGCGAGGTCCTGGCGCCCGATCTGGGTCGCCAGTTCGGAGGCAAGGATGCGGTCGGACTCGCTGTCAATCGATTCCGACAGGGCGCGGACGAACAAGGACTGGTCGCTCCGCTGCCCCTGCTGCCCGAGCAGGCGTACCGCGCGGACAAGGCGCTTTTGCTGGAACGCCGAGCGTTGAATCGGCGTGACGAGCGCGGAGGACAACCCGACCGGCGCGGGCACCGCGCGGCCAAGCCGTTCGAGCGCGAGCTGACCGTAAAACAGCTCGGGGGTGGCGGCGGCGCGCTCGAAATGGCTCGTCGCGTCGACCATTCGCCCGGCCTGCGCCGCGGCGCGTCCGGCCCAATAATAGCCCTTGGTCGCGACCTGGAGCGAGCGCCCGCCGCGGGCATATCTGTCGAACATCGCGACCGCGTCGCTTGGCCTGCCAACTTGCATCGCGCTGGTTCCGGCGATCCAGGTCAGCGTGGTATAATCGTCGCGCAGGCCGTAGCTTTTGAGCATGATTTGGGCGCCGGGCGCGAAGCTGTCATCGACCTGGCGGGCGATATTGTAAGCGGTCGTATATTGGCGATCGGCGGCCGCGCCGCGCGCGAGGATGACGAGCATTTCATAAAAGCGCTCGGGATCGGTCGGCTTGTCGACGAAATCGTGCGGGCGTGCGGCGAGTTGGCGCGCGGCGCTCTCATTGCCACCGTCGCGAAGATAGCGGATGCGGTCCATCAGCAGGCCGCCATCGCTCGCCAGGCGCCCGGCGGCGGCGGCGAAATAAAGCTCGGCATCGGGCGAGCGGCTGAGCATCGCCAGTCGCGCGGTCAATGCCGGACGCCGCGCCGCGCTGGTCCACGGCAAAAGTCGCTGCGCATCGGCTGCATTCTTGGCGAACAGCAAGGCGTCGACCCGCCGATCGTAATCGGCCGCGGTGAATTGCGGGCCGAAACGGCCAAGCAATATGCCTTCGTCGCTGTTCGTGAGGTCGGAGGCTTTCCACGCGCTGCGCGCCGCGGCGAGCGCTTCGGTCGGCTTGCCCAGGGCGAGATAGGCTTCGGCGAGCCGCGCCCAGCCATTGCCGCTTGTCGGTTCGTCGGTGCGGAAGAAACCAGCCACGGCGAGCGGACTCTCGCCCGTCCGCATTTGACGCTCGGCAGCGCGGCGCATCGCGCTGTCGCCGGGCCAGTCGGGGTTGGCGGCCAGGAAGCGCGCATAATCGGCGAAGGCATAGCCATTGCTCTGGCGCAAGCGGCGCCAAGTGGCGATCGAGTAATCCACATCGCTCGACGGGGCGTAGCTAGAAACGGGGAGCGGTGCACGCTGATACGGGACCGGCTGGACATATTGCGCGGTGACACTGCTGGCCGATGCCAAAACAAGCAGAATCAGGATCGTCATGCGGCTCATACTGGACATAATGGTCGAGCGGTCCTTATCAGGCGGTGAACAAGTCCCAGTTACTTGTCTTTAATGTGCCCGGTGGCTTCTCGTGAAGGATAAAATGCATGTTTTACGGGTCGATACCCGCGCTCCTGACTCCATTTTCGGGCGGCAAGGTCGATCAGGCAGCGCTTCGCGAACTGATTGACTGGCAAATTGAGGAAGGCAGCAGCGCGCTGGTCCCGTGCGGAACGACGGGCGAAGTGGCGACGATCGAGTTGGATGAGCACGACGATGTAGTCGCAATTGCGGTGGACGCGGCGCGCGGGCGGGTGCCGGTGATTGCCGGTTGCGGGTCCAATTCGACCGCCACCGCGATCAGCCACATGGTCCATGCCAAAAAAGTCGGCGCGACGGCCGGGCTGGTGGTCATTCCTTATTACAACAAGCCGAGCCAGGCTGGCATCCTGGCCCATTTCCGTGCGCTGGCCGAGGCATGCGATCTGCCGATCATCGTCTACAATGTGCCGTCGCGGACCGTGACCGACATTTCGGTCGAAACATTGGCCGAGGTCGCCCACCTGCCGAGCGTGATCGGGATCAAGGACGCCACCGGCAATCTTGCGCGAGTCACCGCGCAACGCCTCGCCTGCGGGGAAGAATTCTGCCAGTTGAGCGGTAATGACGATATGGCGTTGGGGTTTAACGCGATGGGCGGGGTGGGGTGTATTTCGGTCACCGCCAATGTCGCGCCGCGGCTGTGCGCCGAGTTCCAGGCGGCGACCCGCGAGTCCCGCTGGGACGAGGCGCTCGCGCTTCAGGACAGGCTCTTCCCGCTCCACGTCGCGATGTTCGCCGACACCTCGCCCGGCCCGGCCAAATATGCGCTGTCGAAAGTCCGCCCCGGCTTCCCGACCGAGGTGCGCCTGCCGCTGACCGATCCGTCCCCCGCCGCCAAAGCCGTGATCGATGCAGCGCTTGTCCATGCCGGGCTTGTTCCAAGCTACCGGATGACGGAAAAAGCGAAGCTACTTGCCGCGATGCGGGCCAACGCGAACGGCGATTGGACGGGTTCGTTGCTTATGCGCCCGACTTGACGGGTTGCGTGTCCGACGGTGCGACCCCCGGGCGAGGCGCCGCATAATATCAACGACGCCATTAAGCCTTCAAAGGTTCGTATGGCGTTGTCGCACCGACCCCTCTAACGCTCGCTCATGTCCAGGCCGTCCACCATCATCCAGTTCGACAAGGTCAAGGTCGTCGCCGTGAACCGGCGCGCGCGCTACGACTATTTCCTTGAAGACAAGTTCGAGGCGGGGATCGAGTTGAAGGGCACCGAGGTCAAGGCGCTGCGCACCGGCGAAGGCTCGATTGCCGAAAGTTATGCGCTGGTTGAGGATGAGGAAGTATTCCTGATCAACTCATCGATCCCGCATTACGGCAATTCGGGCTATGTCAGCCATGAACCGCGCCGCCGCCGCCGCCTGCTGATGCGCGCGCGCGAAATTGCCAAATTGCACGGCGCGATCACGCGCCAGGGACTGACGCTGATCCCGCTGTCGCTATATTTCAACAGCAAGGGGCGCGCCAAGGTCGAGCTCGCGCTGGCCCGCGGCAAGAAGGTCCATGACAAGCGCGATACGATCAAGGAGCGCGATTGGAAACGCGACCAGGCCCGCATCATGCGCAGCCGTGGCTGAGCGCGGCTTCTGGAGGCGGTTCATGGACCGCCACGCCCCGACCAAGGATGAAGTTCTCCAAAGTCGCTGGCTCCGGCCGTTCGGCGCGCGCGTGCGGCGCTCGGACCTGTGGCGCTTCACCCGTCGCTCGGTCCCGCGCGGGGTGTTCGCGGGTCTGTTCGTCGGCATCTTCCTGATGGTCCCAGGGCTGCAGATCGTGGGCGCCGCGTTGCTGTCGATCCCGATGCGGGCCAATATTCCGATTGCCACGGCAATGACCTTCCTCAGCAATCCCGCGACGACGCCCTTCTTCCTCA
>JBKJTQ010000033.1:0-5122 GCA_046589895.1 Sphingomicrobium sp. | reverse complement strand
TTTCCTAGAAGTTGCTCCTGGTCGAACACTGCAGGACGGTCGAGCTTCCAGCAATGGTCGGCGATCAGGCGGCGGACGAGCGAGAAGCCGTTCGAATGGACGCCTGAGCTGGCCAATCCGAGGATCACGTCGCCCGGCGCGACGCGGGTTCCGGTCAGTACGCTCGCGCGCTCGACCGCGCCGACGCAGAAACCGGCGAGATCATAATCCCCGGGCGCATACATGCCCGGCATTTCCGCGGTCTCGCCGCCGATCAGCGCGCAGCCCGCCTCCCGGCATCCCGCCGCGATGCTTGCGATCACCGCTGCTGCCACCACCGGGTCGAGCTTGGCGCTGGCAAAATAGTCGAGGAAGAATAACGGTTCGGCGCCCTGGACGATGAGGTCGTTGACGCACATCGCGACGAGGTCGATCCCGACCCCGTCATGCCGACCGAGCTCGATCGCGAGCTTCAATTTGGTCCCGACCCCGTCGTTAGCGGCAACCAGTAACGGATCGTCATAGCCCGCCGCCTTGAGGTCGAAGAAACCGCCAAACCCGCCGAGTTCGGCATTGGCGCCGGGGCGGGCGGTGGATCGGGCGAGCGGGGCGATCGCTTTGACCAGCGCGTTTCCGGCGGCGATCGATACCCCGGCATCGGCGTAAGTAAGCGGCTTTTGTGTCATATCCACGCCGACTAGCCACAACGCACTTGGATTTCCACGCCATTGTCGCCAAAAGCGCGATCATGCCCTCGCCGTGGCGCCATGCGCTCATCTCCGCCGTCGCTTTGGTCGCCTTCGTCGCAGGCGGAACGTTGGTCGCGCAAATGGAATCTGGCGACCGCGTTATCTTGCCCATCGACAGCAGCGGAACGCTCGAAATCGGCGGAATCAGGGTCGATATCGCGGGCAAGGACGCCGCCAGCGCGCGCTATGCCGGGTGGCGCATCGCGCAGCGCGAGGGATTCCGCGCGCTGTGGGCCAAGACCACCAAGCGCCCGATTTCCGAAGCACCCAACCTCTCCGATTCGGTGCTCGACAGCCTTGTCGCGTCGATCGTCGTCGAGCAGGAGCAGATCGGTCCCAACCGCTACATCGCCGTGCTCGGGATCCTGTTCGACCGCAGCCGCGCGGGTGCCTTGCTCGGGATCGGCGGGGTCCAGCGGCGCTCGGCGCCGATGCTGTTGATCCCGCTCACCACCACTGCGGGGACGGTAACCTCGGTCGAGCTCAAGAACGCCTGGCAGCGCGCCTGGGCGCAATATCGCACCTCGCAAAGCGCGATCGACTATGTCCGGGTGAGCGGAATGGGAGTCGATCCTCTGCTCGTCAACGCCGCGCAGTCGCGTCGCCCGGGGCGTGGCTGGTGGCGCAACATCATCGACCTGTACGGCACGTCGAACGTGTTGATCGCCGAGGTCAGCCTGCGCCGCCTCTATCCGGGCGGGCCGGCGCGTGCCTCGTTTACCGGACGCTTCGGCCCCGACGGCGACCGGCTCGGCAGCTTCGAACTGACCGCACGCGACAGCGCCGACATTCCGCGGATGATGGCCGAGGGCGTCGAGCGAATCGACGAGCTGTTCACGCGCGCGCTCGCCGCGGGGGTTTTCGTGCATGACCCGTCGCTCGACATACCGCTCCCCCCGCCAATCGAGGAGGCGCTTGAAATCAAGCCCGAGACTGGCGAGCTGGTCTCACTGCCGCTGTTTATTTCGGCCTCCGACGGCACTACGCTTGTCGCGGCACTGGGGCAGATCCGGTCGATTGCCGGGGTCGAAGCGGTTAGCGACCGGAGCGGCGCGGGCGATCTTGTCGTCACCTACCGTGGTGTTTTATCGGCGTTGCGCGGGGGGCTGGTCGCGCGTGGCTGGAGCGTTGATTTGTCGGGCGGGTCGCTGCGCATTTCGCGCGGTGCATCATCGCCGCAACCCGCCGCGCCGGCGACTCCGCCGCCGCCGCCGCCACCGGCTCCCGCGCCCGCGCCATGAAGCAGCGGCCCGACCAGATCGCGCTCCCGCTCGACTGGCCCCAGGCCGCCGATGCCGACCGCTTCCTCGTCTCCGACGCCAATCGCGCGGCCTATGACCATTTCCGCACCTGGAGCCTGTGGCCGGTCAAGGCGACCATCCTGACCGGGCCGCGGCGATCGGGAAGGACCTTGCTCGCGCGGGCGTTTTGCGCGCGGATCGGGGGACAGTTGATCGACCAGGCCGAGCGCCACGATGAGGAAGCCTTATTCCATGCGTGGAATGCGGCGCAGGAGAGCAATCGGCCGCTGGTGATGATCAGCGACGAAGTGCCGCCGGCATGGGCAGTTGCGCTGCCCGACCTGCGCACCCGCATCGCGGTAACCCCGATCGCGCGGATCGCCGAGCCCGATGACCAGCTGTTTCAGGGCGTGATCCAATTGCTGTTCGCCGATCGCGGGCTGCATCTTCCCGGCGAAGCGTTGCGCTTCATCTCCGAGCGGGTCGAACGCAGCTATTATGCCGCCGAGCGGATCGTCGAAGCGATCGACCGTTTCGCCATCGCCGACCGCGCGCGGCTAACCCTGCCGACGATCCGCCGCGCGCTCGCCGGGAGCGGGCTGATCGGCGTCGGGCGCGCGGCGTGAGCATCAAGCCGAAACCGGACGCGAACCGCTTCTTCAATCGCGAATTGTCATGGTTGTCGTTCAACCGCCGCGTGCTTGAGGAAGCCGCCAACGCCGCGCATCCATTGCTCGAACGCTTGCGCTTCCTGTCAATCTCGGGGTCGAACCTCGACGAATTCTTCATGACCCGGGTCGCTGGATTAAAGGGGCAGCAACTTCAGTCGATCGAAAATCTGTCGATGGACGGTCGAACTCCTTCGCAGCAGCTCGACTCGATTGCGCGCGATGCCGACGCTCTGGTCGTGGCGCAACAAGCCGAGTGGGTGTTGCTCAAGGGAATGCTCGCCGATTCGGAAATCGAAGTGCTGGGCGCGAGCGACCTCACCCCCAAGGAGGCCGAATGGCTTGAGGGTCATTTCCGCGACCAGATCCTCCCCGTGCTGACCCCGCAAGCGATCGATCCGTCGCATCCGTTTCCGTTCATCACCAATTTGGGATTGAGCCTGATCTTCGCGCTCGAGACCGAGAGTGGCGGCGAGCCAGTGACCGAAGTGCTGATGATCCCCGCGACCCTCAAGCGCTTCGTCAAATTGCCCGGCGAAGGGGCGCGCTTCATCGCGATAGACAATGTCATCCTCGCGCATTTCGGCATGCTGTTCCCGGGCTTTCGCAAAATCGCGGCGGGCGCCTTCCGGCTGCTGCGCGATAGCGATATCGAGATTGAGGAAGATGCCGAAGACCTTGTCCGCTACTTCCGCTCGGCGATAAAGCGCCGCCGCCGCGGGCGCGTGATCCGCCTTGAATTTGCCGCCGGCACCCCGATCGAACTTGAGGAACAGGTCCGTGCCGGACTGGTCGCGACCACCGCGCTGGTCAGCGAAAGCGGAGGCTTCATCGGCATCGTCGACCTCGCACAACTGGTCGAGGTCGATCGCCCCGACCTCAAATTTCCCGCCTACAGCGCGCGCTTCCCCGAGCGCATCGCCGAGCATGACGGCGATTGCTTCGCCGCGATCCGCGCCAAGGACATCGTCGTCCACCATCCCTACGAAAGCTTCGAGGTGGTGGTCGCCTTCCTGCGCCAGGCGGCCGAGGATCCCGACGTCGTCGCGATCAAGCAGACGCTATATCGCGCGGGCAAGCAGTCGGCGATCATCGACGCGCTGGTCGCCGCCGCCGAAGCGGGCAAGTCGGTCACCGCGGTGGTCGAATTGAAGGCGCGCTTCGACGAGGAGCAGAACATTCTGTGGGCGAGCCGGCTTGAACGCGCCGGGGTGCAGGTCATCTACGGCTTCGTCGAGTGGAAGACCCACGCCAAAGTGTCGATGGTGATCCGCCGCGAAGGCCCGACGCTGCGCACTTACTGCCACTTTGGCACGGGCAATTATCATCCCACCACGGCGCGCATCTATACCGACATCAGCTTCTTTACCGCATCGCGCCGCGCCGCGCGCGATGCGGCCAAATTGTTCAACCTCATCACCGGCTATGTTCAGCCGCGCGGACTCGAATTGCTGACGCTGAGCCCGCGCAACCTGCGCGAGCGCTTTCTCGCGCTGATCGACGGCGAGATCGTCAACGCCAAAGCGGGGCGCCCGGCGGCGATCTGGGCCAAGATGAACAGCCTCGTCGACAGCGCGATCATCATCAAGCTGTACGAAGCGAGCGACGCCGGCGTGTCGATCGACCTCATCGTGCGGGGGGTGTGCTGCCTTCGCCCCGGGGTCACGGGAATGTCGGACAATATTCGCGTCAAGTCGATCGTCGGCCGCTTCCTCGAACATAGCCGCATCTTTGTCTTCGCCAATGGCAAAAGACTGCCGCACAATGACGCGCGGGTCTATATCAGCTCGGCCGACTGGATGCCGCGCAACTTCGACCGGCGGGTCGAATATATGATGCCGCTCGAAAATCCGACGGTTCATGCACAGGTGCTCGACCAGGTGATGATCGCCAATTTGATCGACAATGAGCAAAGTTGGGAGCTTGGCCCCGACGGCAGTTACAAGCGCCTCGTTCCGGGCAAGCGCCACTTCAACCTCCACCGTTATTTCATGACCAACCCGTCGCTGTCGGGACGCGGCGCGTCGCTCGCCGGAAAAGCGGTCCCCAAGCTCCGCCTGACCCAGCGCGGTTGAGATGAGCGCCAAGCACTTCGGCCCGGCCGGGATCATCGACATCGGAAGCAACAGCGTGCGCTTCGTCGCTTATGGCGGGGCGGCGCGCGTGCCATCGAGCCTGTTCAACGAAAAGACCACCGCGGCGCTGGGCCGGGGGCTCGCCGACGGGAGCGAGCTCGATGAACTGGCAATGGAGCAGACGTTGGAAGCGCTCGCGCGATTTCGCGCGTTGGGCAAGGAAATGGGGCTCAAAAAGCTGCACACCGTCGCCACCGCCGCGGTGCGCGATGCAAGCAATGGCGGGGCATTTCTGAAACGCGTCGCCGCGCTTGGGCTCAAGCCGCGCTTGCTATCGGGGGCCGAGGAGGCCGAACTGTCGGGGCTCGGGGTCATCTCGGGCAATCCACGCGCCAATGGCATTGTCGCCG
>JBKJTQ010000284.1:0-2607 GCA_046589895.1 Sphingomicrobium sp. | reverse complement strand
CGCGCACGATCGAATCGTCCATCAAGACCATGCCCTTCCCCTTGATCAGCGCCGAATTGGCGTTGTGCTTCAACTTGACGCCGAGGTGGCGGATCCCGTCATTGGGCTGGATGAAGGTCCGCCCGACATAATGCGAGCGGATGATGCCAAGCTCGAACGGGATGCCCGATTCCTGGCTGAAACCGATCGCCGCGGGGACGCCCGAATCGGGGACGGGGACGACATAGTCGGCCACCACTGGGGCCTCGCGTGACAATTCGGCGCCAATCTGCTTGCGCGATTCATAGACCGAGCGGCCGTCGACCACCGAGTCTGGGCGCGAGAAATAGACATGTTCGAAGATGCACGGGCGCGGCGCTGCCTTGGCGAACGGGTGGAGGCTGCGCACGCCCTTCGCGTCGACGATGACCAGCTCGCCGGGCTCAATGTCGCGCTCATAGGTCGCGCCGATGACGTCGAGCGCGACGCTTTCGGACGCGAAGATCACCGCCTCGCCGAGCTTGCCCATGACGAGTGGCCGAATCCCAAGCGGATCGCGGCACGCAACGAGCCCGTCGGGGGTCAGCACGAGCAAGGAATAAGCGCCCTCGACCTGGCCCAGTGCGTCGGTCAATTGATCGAGCGGAGTCGAATAGGATGAGGTCGCGACAAGGTGGATGATGACTTCGGTATCGCTGGTCGACTGAAAGATCGAACCGCGGCGATTGAGCGCGGTGCGCAGCGTCATTGCGTTCGACAGATTGCCGTTATGCGCCACCGCGAACCCGCCATTGGCGAGTTCGGCGAACAAGGGTTGGACGTTGCGGATCGCGGTCTCGCCGGTGGTTGAGTAACGGACGTGGCCGATCGATACCCGCCCGGCGAGCTTGCGGATGATGTCGTCGCGGTCGAAATTGCCCGCGACATGCCCCATCCCGCGGTGCGAATGGAAGTAATGGCCGTCGAAGCTGGTGATCCCCGCGGCTTCCTGACCGCGATGCTGGAGCGCGTGGAGCCCGAGAGCGACGAAGCTCGACGCCCCCTCGGCCCCCCAGATTCCGAAGATGCCGCACTCCTCGCGCAGCTTGTCGTCATCGAACGGGTTGGTCGTCAGCATAAGAGCGGCGAATCCATCTCGGTGGGGTAATGGGGCGCCTATAAGCGAGCGTCATCGATTTGTCGCCTTCCGCATGAACCCTGCTTGACGCATGGTGTGGCGATGCGTCTCCTCCTCCTTTCGCTGCTCGCTTTGACTGGGTGCTCGAAGGAGTCGCCCGCTCCGCCGGGCGCGCCGGGTGGCACCTTCATCGGCGCGGGCCGCAACGCCATGTGCATCGCGGGGGGGCGCGGAGCGCAGCGCGCGGGGATCATCGTCTATGGGGAGGGGAATCTGAATTGCTCGGCGAGTGGCACGCTAGAAGTGGCGGGTGGCGCGATGACGCTGGTTCCGAGCGGCGATGCTGAATGCCGCATCCCGATCACACTTACAGCCGGGACAATGACGATCGGAGCGCTGCCCGCCGCCTGCGCTTATTATTGCGCAACGGGCGCTCGGCTCGACGGGCAGGCCTTCACGGGCTCGGCGGAGGCGAGGCCAGTAACCGACTTCGCCGGCGATCCGCTCTGTTAATCGATATCCGCCATTCGCCACCTCGACCTGGCTCCGTAACGGGCTTGACCCGGGTCACTCGCCTTCTTGGTATTCAGAAAATGAAGGTCGATCCGCGATCGAGCCCGATGACGGAACGTGAATTGTGCAGTTGACCTTTACGGAAACGTAAGCTAGCGAATGACCATGCTTCAGGCGCGAACCCATCTGACCATCGGCGATTTGTGCGACGAGTTCGGCGTTACCGCGCGCGCGCTGCGTTTCTACGAGGATGAGGCGCTGATCGCCCCCGAACGACGCGGGACGCAGCGTCTTTATACGGAGCGCGACCATGCGCGGCTGGCGTGGATATTGCGCGGCAAGCGCGTTGGGCTGAGCCTCGCCGAGATTAAGGAATTGCTCGACCTCTACGACGTCGGCGACGGTCGTCGCACACAGCGTCTCAAGACCATCGAACGCTGCCAGGCCAAGGTCGATGCGCTCAAGCAGCAACGCGTCGATATCGACGCGACGATTGACGAACTGACCTCATTCATCGCGCTGATAAAGGCGCAAACCGACCAGGAAGGTTAGCCTCGATGCCCGTTTACACCGCCCCCGTTCGCGACACCAAGTTCGTCCTCGACCATGTTGTCCAATTGGGTCGCTACGATAATCTTCCGACCTTTACCAATGCATCGAGCGACATCGTTGAAGCGATCCTCGAGGAAGGCGGGCGTTTTGCCGCCGAAGTCCTCGCGCCGTTGAACCGCATCGGCGACGAGCAGGGCTGCACCCGCCACGACGACGGTTCGGTAACCACCCCCGACGGTTTCAAGGATGCGTACAAGCAATTTTGCGAGGGCGGCTGGACGACCCTGTCGGCGCCCGAGGAATTCGGCGGTCAGGGACTGCCGCAGGTGCTCGCCACCGCGGTCAGCGAATATGTGCTGTCGGCGAACCAGTCGTTCGAAATGTATCACGGGCTGACCGCAGGGGCGATTGCCTCGCTATTGATCAAGGGATCGGACGAGCAGAAG
>JBKJTQ010000223.1:0-2827 GCA_046589895.1 Sphingomicrobium sp. | reverse complement strand
CTCCTTCTGATGGTCCCAACCGGTGGCCTTGACAGGCATCAGTCGTGATGACCCGGACGCTCATGACCGGGGCAGCCGGTTTCACTGGTCGTTATCTGACGAGCCTGTTGGCCGGGCAAGGCCACGAAGTGCATGGGGTGGTTCACTTCGTTCCGGAAGAGCCCATTGCCGATGCAACGGCGGTCCATGTCGCTGATCTTGCCGACCAAAAGGCGATTTATCGAGTGGTGGATGAAGTCCGTCCGCAGCACGTCGTCCATCTCGCCGGGATCGCCTTTGTCGGGCACGACGACATTGAGGAGATGTATCGCGCGAATGTCGTCGGGACGCGGCAATTGCTTGAGGCGTTGACTCAACCCGATGAGACACCGAAGTCGGTCGTGATCGCCAGCAGCGCGAACGTCTATGGGAACGCGCGTGAAGGCGTGCTCAAGGAGAGTCTGCCGTTAGCCCCGGCGAATGATTACGGCGTGAGCAAAGTCGCCGCCGAATACCTCAGCCAACTATATGCGACCAGGTTGCCGCTGATCGTGGTACGCCCGTTCAATTACACCGGGCGGGGCCAGGCGGATAATTTCCTGATCCCCAAGATTGTCGATCATACGCGCCGGCGTTCGACATTCATCGAGCTTGGCAACCTCGATGTCGCGCGCGATTTTTCCGATGTGAGAGGCGTCGTCGATGCCTATGCCCGTTTGCTCAACGCCCCACAGGCGATCGGCGGGACCTTTAATATCTGCTCGGGGCGTGCGGTCTCGCTCGCTGAGATCCTCGAACTGATCAGCGGACTGACCGGGCACGAGTTCGAAGTGCGGGTCAATCCTGCCCTGGTGCGGTCCGATGAGGTCCGCACCCTATCGGGAAGCGCGGCCAGGCTGGAGGGCGTAATCGGCAAGCTTGCGCATATTCCACTGCAAGAGACGCTGCGCTGGATGCTGGAAGACTGAATGACCCGGGTGACCTTGTGGGTCGATGCTCTCGAACCCAATCCGGGCGGCATCGGGCGCTACACGTGGGAATTGTGCAAGGGACTCAAGAACCGCGATCGGATTGAGGTTCGTTATTTCGGTCGCAACCGCCTGCTCGATGATCCGACGCTCCTCTTGCGGGGACAGCCGTTGCCGCCGCCGCGCAACGCGCTGCGAAATTGGTTCGACAAGCGCGCGCTTAAGGCGTCGCTTATCCACGGGCCCAATTATTTCCTGCCCGCATTCGCCGATCGCGGGATCATCACGATCCACGACCTGTCGGTTTTCCGATATCCAGAGACGCATCCCGCCGCGCGCATCGCGGCGTTCGAGGTCGAATTTCTCGCCTCGCTGGGACGCGCGACGCACGTCATCACCGACACCGAGACCGTGCGGAGTGAATTGATCGAGGTGTTCGCCGTTCCTCCCGGCAGTGTCACCGCGATTCCCTTGGGGGTGGATTGCTCGTTTCGTCCGCATGCGGACGAGGAACTTGGGCCGACACTTGAGCGATGGGGGCTGAGGCCCAGGGGTTACGGACTGTGCGTCTCGACGCTCGAGCCGCGCAAGAAGATTTCCCAATTGATAGCGGCATGGCGGAATTTGCCCCGGCCCGTCCGCGAGACCTACCCGCTCATCCTGTGCGGCGGGGCAGGTTGGCGCAACGAAGCCTTGCGTGATGAGATTCAAACCGGCGTCGCCGAAGGTTGGCTTCGCCACCTGGGATTCGTCGAAGAATCGCTTCTGCCGCGGCTCTACGCCGGCGCCGCGCTATTTATCTACCCATCGATTTATGAGGGCTTCGGGTTGCCGCCGGTCGAGGCGATGGCGAGCGGCGTCCCCGTCATGGTGTCGCAATATTCGTGCCTGCCCGAAGTATGTGGGGACGCCGCCCGCTATTTCGATCCCGACGATGCTGACGGCTTCGTTACCGCGATCGAGCAAAATCTCGCGGATCGTGATTGGCAATCGGAATCGGTGAAACGCGGGCTGACGCGCGCTTCTCAATTCAGCTGGGATCGATGTGTCGACCGCACGGCACAAATCTATCACGATGTCGCATCGCGTGCTTAGGCGCTGTAAAAAATGCCAGGGCTGCCATATTTGATGCTTCTGCAATTGAATCGAGCAACTTGACGCGTGGCGCGAGGCCGGTGCATCGCTCCGAGCGAATTTTCGGTCATGCTAATCGGAGCCAGCGGGTGATCCTTGGACAACGAACGGGCGCGGCCTCGACATGCAGGCGGTAGCGCTCACCAGCCTGATCGATGTGCCGATCGCCATCATCGTGTCGAACAAGGACACGCTTCCCATTCGTCCGGGAAGCCACTTCCAGCTTCCCGTTGTTGTGATCACCACGGGCGAGCAGCCGCTTGGCTGGTCGCAACACAATCCGCTTAACCTTTCCTATCGCTGGCTCACGGAGGAGGGTGAACTCATCGACCGCGATGGATTGCGCAGTTCAATACCGGTTGCCCAGCTCATACCGGGATCGCGGGTCGAGATCGAAATGGTGGGAAAATCGCCCGAGAGCGAAGGATGCTACCGCTTGCAGCTTTCGCTGGTCCTGGAAGGCGTGCACTGGGCATGCGATGTCGGCTCTTCGGGATGGACTGAGCGCGTCACGAACGTCACTCCGGCGCCGGCTTGGCCCGAAGGCCTCAAGCAATCGCTAGGCGGTCGGGCACTTCGCGGGGCGATGGCCGCCACCGAGCTCGCTCGTCATTTCGAAAAGCTTAGACTCGCCGAACAGGCCGCGTCGAAACGATCTGCGACCGGCGATGTGGCGCCCGACTCGGTTTCCGCATCGAATGGCGAGCGGAAAGCTTCTTATCGCGGGGTCGGGAATTGGCTTCGTT
>JBKJTQ010000252.1:0-10479 GCA_046589895.1 Sphingomicrobium sp. | reverse complement strand
TGCCGCCGCCGACCCCGCGGGTTCGGGCCCGATCGTCGGCGCGGTCAACTGGCTGCAGGGCACATTGCTCGGCAATGTGGCGACCGCGGTCGCGGTAATCGCTGTTGCCGCGGTGGGCTTCCTGATGCTGACCGGCCGGATCAACTGGAAATATGGCGCGACCGTCGTGCTCGGGCTGTTCATCCTGTTCGGAGCGGCGTCGATCGTCGGCGGCATTCGTTCGGTCGCGGGCGGCTGAAGTGGCGGGTGATCCCTTGTTCAGGGCGCTGGCCCGGCCGCAGATGGTCGCGGGGGTCACTTACCCCTTCTTCGTCCTTAACGGGATCGTCGCGGCCGAGCTGTTCCTGATTTTCAAGAGCCTGTTCGCATTGCTTCCGGCGTTGTTGATTCACGCGCTCGGCTATGCCGCTCATTTGCGCGATCCGAATGTCATGGCGGTGTGGATGACCCGCCTGCGCCGCATTCCGCGAATTCCCAATCGCAAGCTGTGGGGCGCCAATGTCTATCGCCCGTGAACGCGCCGCGAAGCAGGAGAAGTCAGTCGGCGATCATCTCCCCTATTTAGCGCAGATCGACGACCATACGTTGATCACCAAGGATGGCCGCGCGATGCAGGTCATCCGCCTGTCGGGGCTGCCGTTCGAGACAATCGATGCGGCGCAGCTCGACGCGCGCAAGGCAGCGCGCGACACGATGCTGCAAGCGGTCGCATCGGCGCGCTTCGCGCTCGTCCACCATGTCGTGCGGCGGGCGGTATCGGCCGAGCTTCACGGCAAGTTCGGCGACCCGTTCAGCGCCGCGCTCGATGCCGCGTGGCAGGAGCGGCTCGCGACGCGCAAGCTGTACGTCAACGATCTTTATCTCACGCTGGTGATCCGCCCGCTGGCGGGGCGTGCGCGCGCGGCGGACCGATTGCTCGGGCTATTCGTCAGCGACCAGCGCACCAAGACCGACCATAGCGCCGACCTGCGTGAGCTGAACCGCGCGCGCGAGGCGCTGGTCGCCGCGCTCGAGCCTTACGACCCGACTGTGCTGAGCAGCTATGACCTTTCCACCGGACTGGCGTCCGAACCCGCCGAATTTCTCGCTACTTTGCTCAACGGAACCACCTCGCCCATTCTTTTGCCGCAGGGCGAACTGGCGCAAGTGCTTGCGCGGCGGCGGATCAGTTTTGGCGCCGATGCGATCGAGCTGGGGCCGGTCGATGGCAACCCCAGCGAGGTCGCGGCGATCCTGTCGGTCAAGGATTATCCCGCCCAGACCGACGCGGGAATGCTCGACGACCTGTATCGTCTGCCGTTCGAAATGATCGTCACGCAAAGCTTCGCGGTGGTCGATCGCGGACCGGCCCTCGAGCGCATGGACCTGGCGCTGCGGCGGATGCGGTCGGCCGACGATGCGGCGGTTTCGCTGCGCAACGAACTGGCGCTTGCCAAGGACGAAGTGTCAGCGGGGCGATCGCTGTTCGGCGAACATCATCTGACGGTGCTGATCAAGGCCGCCAACCTCGTCGAACTCGACGGCATCATCGGCGAGACGCAGGCGACGCTGTCCGACGCGGGGTTCGTCGCGGTGCGCGAGGAACTCGGCCTAGAGGCAGCGTTCTGGGCGCAATTCCCCGGCAACTTCGGCTATATCGCGCGCAAAGCTCTGGTCTCGTCGGCCAATTTCGCGGGCTTTGCGAGCGCGCATAATTTCCCCGTCGGAACCCCAAGCGGCAATTATTGGGGCGATGCGGTGACTCTGTTCGAGACGACGTCGGCGGGCCCTTACTTCTTTAACTTCCACCGCGGCGACCTTGGCAATTTCACCATCATCGGGCCGTCGGGGTCGGGCAAGACGGTGGTGATCGGTTTCCTGCTGGCGCAGGCGCGGCGCTACTCGCCGCGGATCGTGTTCTTCGACAAGGACCGCGGCGCCGAAATCTTCCTCCGCGCGATCGGCGGGGTTTATGACACATTGCGCCCGGGCAATGCCACGCGGCTCAACCCCTTGGCCTTGCCTGACACACCAGCTAACCGCCGTTTCCTGTCCGAATGGGTGGCCAAGCTGGCGACCGGCGAGGGCCCCGCGCCGAGCGTCGAGGAAGCGGGATGGATCAGCGAAGCGATCGACAGCAGCTATGCCGGCCCGCGCAAACATCGCCGCTTGCGCTTCCTCGCCGAGCTGTTCCGCGGACGGCAGCGCGCGTCGGGCAATGATCTCGCGGCGCGGCTCGCGCCATGGCATACCGACGGCGAGCATGCGTGGCTGTTCGACAATGAGCTCGATGGGCTCGAACTCGAAGCCGAGACGATCGGGTTCGACATGACGGCGATCCTCGACCAGCCGGCATTGCGCTCGCCGACGATGCTCTACCTGTTCCACCGCGTCGAGGAGCGGCTCGACGGACGGCCGACGATCATCGTCGTCGATGAAGGCTGGAAAGCGCTCGACGACGAAGTGTTCGTGGCGCGTATCCGTGACTGGGAAAAGACAATCCGCAAGCGCGGCGGAATCGTCGGCTTTGCCACCCAATCGGCGTCCGACGCGCTCGAGAGCAAGATTGCCTCGGCGATCGTTGAGCAGGCCGGCACGCAGATTTTCATGGCCAACAGTCAGGCTCAGGCGGCGGATTACATCGACGGCTTCGGGCTTACCCCGCACGAATATGAGCTGGTGCGGACGATCCCCGAGACCGCGCGGGCCTTCCTCGTCAAGCATGGCGCCGATAGCGTGGTGGTGCGGCTAAATCTCGCGTCGGAGCCCGACCTGTTGACCGTTCTGTCGGGGCGCGAGCGCACCGTGCGGCTACTCGACGGAATCCGCGACGAGGTCGGCGATTCGCCCGATGCGTGGCTGCCGCGTCTGCTGGAGGTCGCATGACCCCGATGGTATGCGCCGCCCCCGCGGTCGACCGCTTTGCCTCGCGCTTGCTGGCAGACACCGATTGCCAGGCGATGGGGATGGTCGAACGCGGTTATGCCGCGCTGGCGCAACCCGGCGGGACGGTGTCGATCGCGCTGACCGGGCTGATGGTGATCGCGGTGGCGTTCTTCGGCTATCGCTTGCTGCTCGGGCGCGGGGCGCTGCTGTCCGATGCGGTCGGGTTGGCGATCAAGCTTGGCATCGTGCTGTTGATCGCCACGTCCTGGGCAAGCTGGCAGGCACTTGCCTATGACGGAGTGGCGCGCGCGCCAAGCCAGATTGCGAGCGAGATGCTGGTCGGGATCGGTTCGCCGCCGCCGATCGAAAGCCTTGAAAATACGCTCGACAATCTGACCTCGGCGGCGGTTGGCTATCGCAGCCGCGCGGGGATTGCCTCGCCGCTCGTTGGTGGCCCCGCCGCCGCCGCGGCGACGCTCAACATCTCGGCGATCCTGATCACGATGTCGACAGTCGGAATCCTCGTCGCGACGCGGGTCGTGCTCGCGATCCTGCTGGCGATTGCGCCCGCCATGGCGGGATTTATCCTGTTCGACGGAACCCGCGGGCTTGCGCTGGGCTGGCTCGGGGCAATTGCCGCAGTCGCAATTGCCCCGGCATTCGCGTTGCTGGTGGCGGCAATAGAATTTGCGATTCTCACTCCGATCATTGCGAGAACATTGTCCGAACAATCCGCAGGGATATTCGAGATTGAGACGGTCATGCCGATCGGGCTGGTCACGGTCGTGTTTGTAATCGCGCTCATCTTCGCGTTGCGCGCGGCAAGCCAGATCAGTTGGGGACTGCTCCATTCGCGCCGCGCCGCGGCGGCCGCCGCGACCGGCATGACGACTTTCGAGCAAGGCGCTACTGCCCGGGCCCAGCCGACCCAGGTTTTAATCGCCGCACCGGCACCGCGCGTGGCGCGCGCGCTCGAAGCGATTTCGCGGCGTGACGGAGCGTTGCCGCCAGCCGCCACGCTGAGGTCGACGATGTCGGTTCGCGCCAGCAGCGCCGCGCGCGATTCGGGGGCCGCGAGAGTGCCGGCGCCTAGCGGCAGCAACATCATTCCCTTCAATCGACGATCGCCGCAGCTGCGAAGCGTCACGCGCCGATCGCGCGCTTCCGCCCGGAGAGACGCATGAGTGACCGTGAGGATTATTACGCCGCCACCAAGAGCTGGGCCGACGGCCAGGCGAGCGTCGCGGCGCGCGAGACGCGAATCGCGTGGCGCGTCGCCGCGGGCGCGAGCATCATCGCATTGCTGCTCGCGATCGCCCTGGCCTTCCTCGTCCCGCTCAAGACCGTCGTCCCCTACGTGCTGACGGTCGATCGCCAGACCGGCGCGGTCGAGGCCGCGTCGACGGTGTCGTCGGGCCGATTGTCACAGAATGAAGCCGTCATCCAGGCGCAACTCGCAAGCTATGTCATCGCCCGCGAAACCTTCGATGCGACCGACCTTGCCCAAAAATATCGCCAGGTCCAGGTGATGTCGGCGCGTCCGGTCGCGGCATCCTATGTCGCGCAAATGGCGGCGGGCAATCCCGAAAGCCCGCTGCGCTCGCTCAACCGCGGGGACACGGTTTCGGTCAGGATCCGCAGCGTGTCACTGATCAACGACAATGCGGCGCTGGTCCGCTTCACGACGATCCGAAGCGTGCTTGGCGGCGGGGTTGGCCAGCCGGTCAATTTCGTCTCGGCGATCAGTTTCGGCTTTAATGGACGTGCGCTTCGCCAGTCGGATCGCTATGACAATCCGCTCGGCTTCCAGGTGACGCGCTACCGGCGCGATGCCGAAGGACTTATGTAATGCGTCACTGGCTGTTCCTTGCGTTATTCGTGCTCACCGCCGCACGCGTCCCGGAACCCGGCGCCACCGACCCGCATATCCAGTCGATCACCTATGTCCCCGACGAAGTGGTGCTGCTGCAAGGCGCAATCGGATGGCAGATCATGGTCGAATTCGGCCCGGACGAACGGATCGAAAATGTCTCGATCGGCGATGCGCTGGCCTGGCAGGTCACCCCCAACAAGCGCGCGCGAATCCTGTTCCTCAAGCCGCTGGTCAAGGATGCCGCGACCAATATGACCGTGGTGACCGATCGCCGCCGATATACCTTTGCGCTGCAGACCACCGCGCGCTTCGCCACAACGCCGTGGGTGGTGCGCTTCCAGTATCCGGAGGTGGTCGAAGCGATCGATGAGCTCACGATTTTGCCCCCGGTGGTGCTCAACGTGAACTATATCGTCGCGGGTGACCCCGATGTCCGCCCGTCGCGGGTATGGGACGACGGGACAATGACCTATTTCGAATTCGTTCCCGAACAGGCGATCCCGGCGATCTTTGCCAATGGCCCGGGCAAGAATGAGGCCCTTGTCAATTCGCTGACGCGCGGGCGGATTATCGTGGTCCAGCAACGCTCTGGCCGCTTTACCTTGCGGTCAGGCGAGCGGCTTGCGACGGTCACCTACGACCATGGGAAGAAACGATGAGTGAGGTTCTGATTGTCAAACGGCCGGTAGTGGCCACTGCGGCGGAGAAGACCCCGATCGCGGCTGCGGCGGCGATGCTGGCAATGGTCGGGCTCGGGGTGTTTTTCTGGCTGTCCTCGGCGCGTGCCGCCGAGGCCGACCGCGAGGACGATTTGCCCGCGCTCGCCTCGACCACTGCGACCGATACGCAAGGCGTGGTGCCCCCCGCCCCGCCGCAAGCGCAAGCGGCCGCGACGCCCGCATCGCCATTTTTCATCCCCAATAGCGGGCCGGTGACCCTGGTCTCCTCGACCCCGACGCAAAGTTCTGCGCCGACGACTTTTGCACCGCGCAGCGGCTATAGCTCCACGCCCACCATGGTCGATCCGATGATCGATCGGATGCGCGCGCCCGCACTGGTCATCGACATTGCCCAGGCCGACGTTCCGCGCATCCCCGGATCAGGCCCGCCGACGCGCAGCGACAGCGGCAGCGACACCTATGTCCCACTCCCGCCAATCCCGACGCCGGACGGGCAAGCTGGGACCGGAGCGGGCGCGGCTGCAAACGTCGCCAACGATCGCAACCTGTCCGAAACCGAGCGCTTCTCGGCGCGTGTCGGGAGCGAGGAAACCGAGGTCGCACGGGCACGCCGGATGACGGGGCTTAGCCGGCTCGTCCCGCAAGGCGCGGTGATTGGCGCGGTGATGGAAACCGCATTGAATTCGGATCAGCCTGGGTTCGCGCGCGCAGTCACCCAGCGCGACATGTACAGCTTCGACGGATCGGCAATCCTCATTCCCGCGGGAAGCCGGCTGATCGGTCAGTATAAGTCGGGGGTGGCACAAGGCGCGTCGCGACTGTTCGTGCTATGGACGCGACTGATCCGCCCCGACGGCGTATCGATCGAGCTTGCATCCCCCGCGACCGACGACCTTGGCCGCGGCGGAATTGGCGGCAAGGTCAATCGCCACTTCCTGCAGCGCTTCGGCGGGGCGATTCTGACCTCGGTGCTGAGCGGCGGAATCAGCGCCGCGACGGCGTCGCTGTCGAGGGGATCAACGGTCCTCGTCGGCAGCGCGGGTCAGGTGTCGAGCCTCGCCACCCAAGCGACGCAAAGCCCCGACATTCCACCGACGATCACCACACGCCAAGGCGCCGCGGTGCGCGTATTCGTGGCGCGCGATCTCGACTTCACCCGCGTCGGGCCGGCACGATGAACGCACCGCACAGGGTCTATCTCGACGCCTTCCTGGCGCCCCTCGCTGCATTCCTTGGGCGCAAGGACGTCACCGATCTCTACATAAATCGCCCGGGCGAAGTGTGGCTCGAAACTTCGTCGGGGATTGAGCGCCACGATGCGCCCGCGCTCGACGATGCCGCTTTGTGGCGGCTGGCGCGGCAGATTGCGGCCGCATCGGACCAGGGTATCAATCGCGAACATCCGCTGCTCGCAGCGACGCTCCCCGACGGATCGCGGGTCCAAATTTGCGCGCCCCCGGCGACGCGCGGCAACCTGATCGTCGCGATCCGCCGCCACGCCATGCCCGACCTGCGGTTGACCGACTATCTCGAGGCGGGGGCGTTCGCGCGCGTCGGCGAGGCAGCGCTGACCCGCGAGGCGACCGACGCGCACCTCGCGTCGCTGCTCGATCAGGGCAAGACCTATGAATTTCTTGCCGGCGCGGTGCAGACCAACAAGACCATTGTCATCGCCGGCGGAACCGGCACCGGCAAGACGACTTTCCTCAACGCACTACTCAAGGAAGCCCCCGCCGAAGAGCGGTTCGTGCTGATCGAAGATACGCCCGAAATCCAGCTCCATCACCAAAATGCGGTGGGGCTGGTCGCGGTGAGGGGCAAGCTGGGCGAGGCGTCGGTAACCCCCGCCGACCTGCTCGAGGCCGCGCTACGGCTGCGCCCCGACCGGATCATCATGGGCGAAGTGCGCGGCGCCGAGGCGATCAGCTGGCTGCGCGCGGTCGGCACCGGGCATCCCGGGTCGATCACCACCGTCCACGCCAATTCGCCCGAGGGCGCGATCGAGCAATTGGCGATGATGTCGATGCTCGCGGGGACCGAATTGGGCCGCGCCGAGCTGATCAATTATGTCCGCGCGATCGTCGATGTGTTCGTGCAGCTTGGCCAGGACAATGGCACGCGGCTGATCACCGAAATCAAGTTTCGCCGCAGCGCTCATGACGCAACGGCTTCGCTAAAAATCTAGGGCCGCGCAGGCGCTGCGATCGGACATCCTCGCTCACACGCCACCCGGCCGGGAAAGATCCAAGTCCAGTGCGGCTGGCCTATCCGTAAGCGCACATCCGCGGTGCGGCGCGCGCCACATTGAGCCGCAGGTAACTGGGGTCGAAACCCGCCAAATGGGCAAGCTGCGGATAATCGAGGATGTCGAAATGACGCCGGCTCCAGTTGAGCAGGCCTTCGTGGCGGAAGCGCTGGAGGATGCGATTCACATGCACCACAGTCAGCCCCATCGTATCAGCCAGCTCGATCTGCGTCAGCGGAATGGTGAACCCCTCGTCGACGTCATACGTCCCGAGCGCATGGAATCGCGCGCTCATTTCGCAGAAGAAATGCGCCAATTTCTGGAAGGCATCGCGTTGCCCGACGTTGAGCAGCCATTCGCGCAGCATCGCCGCATCGACCAGCGACATCATCAGCAGGGCACGCTCGATCTTGGGATATTTGACCATCGCACTAATCAGCGTGGGGAGCGAAATGACGGCCACTTCGGTATCGCACAACAAGCCGACATTATGATCGCATTCGTTGAGGATAACGAATTGCGTGTCGCAAAGATCACCGGGAATGAGATAGCCGAAAATCTGCCGCCGACCATTGGCGAGGTAGCGATAGCGATACGCCACCCCTTTGAGGATAAGGCAGATGCGGTCAGGACGACTTCCTTCGCGCACTAAGGTTTCATTGGCTCTGATCATCCGGCGCGAACCCGTCATCGCCGACGCCGCTGCGCGCTCTTCGGCGTCGAGCGTGACGAACATATTGAGTCGATCGACCAGCGGATTGGGAAATTCGTCGAAGCGTTTGACCGGAGTTGGCTGGCATCCAGAAGAGAGATATTCGACCAACATCACGGATTCCCTGACTATCCGCCCGGTACGTCCATTCTCAATGAAGTAACGGCGAACTTGCGCAGAATTTAACAACGCACTTCGCACTTGGTTCCGGCACATGTCTTGAATCATTCGTCCTGTTGCTTGGGCGCCTCACCGTTAAAGGTCACGTGGGCACAACCGAGCCTGCGCCGTCGATTGCGGGAACAGGCGGGGGCAAAAGTAAAGCTCGCCATGTCCACGAACCCGATCCGAAGACGAGGAATATCGTCCCGGTGCCGGTGCCATTGGGGATGGGGAGCAAGCGTGGCCCGGCGACAGGCTCGTCGAGGCAGGCGTCTGCGGCGGTCTTCAGGCTTGTTTCGATATTCGCGCGGACGATTCCGAGCGGCGAATCGAGGTCGGCCGCAAAGGGGCTCCATCCCGCGTTCCAGATCACGATAGCCTGGGCAATCGATCGCGTTTCGGGCGGCGCGCGGCGGACCGCGTCGACTGCGGCGGGGTCGAGCAACAGCGTATCGAGCACTCCGGCGGCAATCGAACAAACCCCCGACGCGCCCGCGAGAGCATCGGAGTCGGAGTCAGTGGGTATCGAAAATTCGACCACCGGATCGAAGGTGTCGGCCAGCTCGGCGGGGAGCGTCGGCGGTGGGGGCTTGGCCGCGGCAGGTTGGTCGGCGTCAATCGCGATCATCGCGATCGTGCTTGGCTTGACGTCGGGCGCGACGGTCGCGGGGCGCTGGACCAAAAACAAGGCGAGCAAGGCGGCGTGAAGGGCAAACACCATCGACAATATGGCGATCCGCTCTCGTCGCGGTGGGGCTGCTCGATGCACCATCCATTTACACCCTCAGCCTCGACCACGTTTCCTCGCAACGCGCGTCGCGGGCAAATGGCACCTTCGACCCGTTGTCGGCAATGGTTGTGCCGAGGATGGCCCTAGCCTGCGCGGCACCGCGGCTGAAGATAGGTCTGGTTGAATTCCGCGATCGCCGCGAGCCGCGCGACGTCGGTGATGATCAGCCGTCGCTGGCGAAGCACGATCAGTCCCATTTCGCGAAGCCGCATCAGCGTGCGATTGACGTGCACCGGGGATAGGCCGATCGAATCGCCGAGCGCTACCTGATTGACGGGAAACGCAAACGACCCGTCCCGCGCCACCCCGTCGATGGCGGCGTAGCGTTCGCGCAATTCACAGAACAGGTGCGCGATTTTCTCGATCGCGCTGCGCTGGCCGATGCTCACCAACCATTCGCGAGCGATGGCATGATCGACGAGGCCCGCGACCATCAGCGCGTGCGACAGTCGCGGACAATGCGCCTTGAGGCGTGCCAGGCGGTCAAGCGAAATGCGCACCACAAACGAAGGGGTGAGCAAAGCGACGCTATGATCGGGGATGTTGCAGGCAGTGAAGTGATGGTCGCACAGATCGCCGGGAATGAGGAACCCGAGGATCTGGCGTCGTCCATCGGCGAGCAATTTGTAGCGGCACGCCAGCCCCTCGCCAATCACGCACACCGACTGGGACGGACGTCCTTCTTCGACTAAATCCGCATCGGCGGGCAACCAGCGCCCGTCGCCCACCGAACGACGAAGCTGCTGTTGCTCGTCCGTGCCAAGCAGCGCAAGGCGGTCGAGCTTGCGCAGCAGCGCCATGCTGCAGTCGGTCTCAAACGGCATGAGCGGGCGCGGCGCGACTTCGCCGGGCGTTTCGACGTTGACTCGCCGGTGGATGAAGTCGGAGTCAGGCCGACGCACCGCAGGAAAAGTCTCGGCCTCTCGAGGGGCGAGCGCGGACGTACCAAATCTCTGCATCAAGCGACCCCTGTCGACTAGCGTTCAAATCCCGGCGAAGTAGATACGGCGGCGATCGCGACGCGGATGCGCCGCATCCTCGGCAGGCCGGCGGAAAGCAGCGCGACCGTCATATTGCGATGGTGGAATTGCAAAGCCGATGATGAGGTTAGCGCATCAGGAGGGCTGCCATGATGCGCGCAGAGGTCGGGCA
>JBKJTQ010000181.1:0-9676 GCA_046589895.1 Sphingomicrobium sp. | reverse complement strand
TGGCGAGCGCGAGCAGATATTCGACCAGCTCATGATCGAGCAGCGCTTCGCCGCCGCCGTCGAACAGCCGCTGACGCAGGCGGGCGCGGTGTCCGGCGGCAAACGCTTGCGAAACCGGGGGGGGCGCGTCTGCCATGGCGGCAACGCTAGGCAAGAGCGGCGCGTCATGCAACGTGTTGTGCCGCGCGCGGAACGGTCGGCGCATCAAGCGGTTAAAGGACAATATGGTTGCGGAGCGGGACGAACTTGTGGCGGAAGGGCCGGTGCGCGACGTCCGGCGAAGCTCGCTGATCTGGCGGCGCACCCAATGGGTGCTGCTCGTATTTCTCGCGCTGGTGCTGGTCGCGGCGGTCGTCGTGTGGCTGGCGCGCAAGCCGATCGCCAACAATGTCGTCGCCAGCGAGCTCGCCAAGCGCGGGGTCCAGGCAAGCTATGATCTCGACCGGATCGGACTTCGCACCCAGCAGGTTAGCAACCTCGTCATCGGCGATCCCGCCAACCCCGACCTCACCGCGCGCTTCGCGCTGGTCGAAATGCGGATCAAGTGGAACGGCGGGGTCGAAGTCTATCGTATCGCCGGGCGCGGGGTACGGCTCAAGGGTCGCGTCGTCGGCAATAAGGTCAGTTGGGGCCAGATCGACAAATTGCTCCCGCCGCCGAGCGGGAAGCCATTTACCTTGCCCAACATTGTCGTCGATGTTGCCGACACCACGATCGCGCTCCGCACCCCGTTCGGCCCGCTCGGCTTCGCGCTCAACGGGCGCGGCAATTTGTCGGGCGGGTTCAAGGGTAAGCTCGCCGCCTCGGCGCCGCGCCTTACCCCGGGCGCCTGCACGCTCGAGCAATTCCGGTCTTACGTCTCGCTTGCTGTGGTGGCGCGGCGCCCGCATGTCGTCGGCCCGCTCGGCGCGCGGTCGTTCGCCTGCCCTGCGAGCCGGCTGGCGCTGGGTGAGCCGCGGATGGAGATTGATTCGACCTTCTCCGAAGCGTTCGGCAGCTTCGACGGCAAGGGCCGGCTGTCGATGGCGTCGGCGGTCGCGGGGGTCAATGGGCTTTCCGCGGTCAACAGCAACCTGACCTTCAAGGGCAGCCCGACCGAGATACGCGGCGCGATCGACCTCAGCGCACGCCAGGCGCGGCTCGCCAAGATTCTCGCCGACCGCACCAAGATCAAGGGCCGTTACCGGCTCGACGCGCGCGCCGGCGCGCTGACCTTGGTTGCCGATTATGGCGCGTCAAGCGTCGAGCTCGCACCCTCGCTCGCGGCGGGGATTACCGGCCCGCTATATTCGGCGAAGGGCACTCCGCTCGAGCCGGTCGGTGCGGCGCTGGTCCGCGCAATCAACGGCGCGGCGCGGCAATTCGACGTCGACGGATCGCTGCGCCTGATCAACCGCCGCGGCGGCGGCGGGGTGCGGATCGAAAACGCCCAGGCCCGCGCGGCCAGCGGTGCGGCGATCAATGTCTCGGGCGGCGATGGGGTGACCTTTTATTGGCCGAGCGGGCGGATTCGCATCGACGGCGACATTGCGACGCAGGGCGGGGGCCTGCCGACCGCGCGCATCACGCTGCGTCAGCCGCGGCGCGGCGGACCGATGAACGGAACCGCCAACATCGCGCCTTATGCCGCGGGCGGGGCGCGGGTCGCGCTCGCCCCGGTCCGCTTCGCCGCGCGCGCCGACGGCTGGACGCAGGTGTCGACGATCGCCCTGCTTGACGGGCCGTTCGGTGGCGGGCGCGTCACCGGGTTGCGCGTGCCGATCGATGGGCGCTTCGGTGCAGGCGGGGGCCTCGTGTTCGGGCAGGGCTGCATCGAGGGGCGCTTCGCCGCGCTCCAGCTTGGCGGGCTCAAGCTTGGGCCAACGCGCCTGCCCCTGTGCCCGACCGGCCCCGCGATCCTTTATCGCCGCGTGGGGGGCCCGGTGGAGTTCGGGGTCGCGACGCGCAACATCCTGCTTCGGGGCCAGCTTGGCACCTCGCCGTTCGCGCTCAATGCGGCGCGCGCACAGATGCTCGGCCAGCGCGATTTCGGAGCAAGCGGGCTCGCGCTTCGCCTCGGGCAGGCCGACGCGCCAGTACTGATCAACGCCGCAACGCTGCGCGGGACCTTTTCCGGACGCGGCATTTCGGGAACCTTCGCTGGGGGCGACGGCAAGATCGGCAATGTCCCGCTCAACCTCAGTGACGCCACGGGCAAGTGGCGCTTCTACGACAGCGACTTGACGATCGACGGCGGGTTGACCGTCGCCGATGCGGTCGCACCGGCCAAATTCTACCCGCTACGCAGCGACAATATGCACTTCACGCTCGCCGACGGGCTGATCCGCGCGACGGGGACGCTCAAGCATCCGGCAAGCGGCACGCGCGTCGCCGAGGTCACGATCGACCATCGCCTTTCGAACGGAGTCGGGCGCGCCTTGCTCGATGTTCCCGGCATTCGCTTCGGCCAGGGTCTCCAGCCCGAGGAACTGACCCGCCTGACCGAAGGCGTAATCGCGCTCGTCACCGGAGATCTCCGCGGGCAAGGGCGGATTGCGTGGGCCGGGCGCGGCCAAGTCCGGTCGACCGGCGAATTCATCATCAGCGATACAGACCTCGCGGCGAGCTTCGGCCCGGTCACCGGACTCAACACCACCGTCCGCTTCACCGACCTGCTCGGGCTCGAAACCGCGCCGGGGCAGATTGCGACGGTCAAGACGATCAACCCCGGCATCCTCGTCGCCGACGGCGTGGTGCGCTACTCCTTACTACCCGGGCGGCTGGTCCGCGTCGAACGCGGCGAATGGCCATTCATGGGCGGCCGTCTGATTCTCCAGGAAACGATCCTTAACTTCAACCGGCCAACCGCCAAGCGGCTGACCTTCGAAGTCGTCGGGCTCGACGCCAAAACCTTCGTCGATTCGATGGGGTTCAAGGAAATCGGTGCAACCGGGGTGTTCGACGGGGTGCTGCCGATGATTTTCGACGAAGCCGGCGGGCAGATCGTCGGCGGGCGCCTCGACAGCCGTCCGGGCGGGGGCACGCTGGCCTACAATGGCGTGGTCAGCAAGGCCAACACCGGCATGTTCAGCAGGTTGGCCTTCGACGCGCTTCGTGACCTTCGCTTCAAGTCGATGATCATTCGGCTCGACGGCATGCTTGACGGCGAATTCGCCACCCGGCTGACGGTCGAGGGGGTCGGGCTGGGCAATACCAGCACGCAGAACATCATCCGCTCGATCAACCGCATCAACTTCAAGTTCAATGTTTCGATCAAGGGCCCATTCCGCGCGCTGATCGCCACCGCCAAGAGCTTCCGCGACCCGCAGGTCCTGATATCCGACGCGCTCCCGCGGCCCCTGAAGGACGTCCCCGGGATCGTCACCGAAGTGCGCCGCATCGAGAATCAGACCAGCCAGACCCAGACCCCGGTCGACGAGCAAGTTACCGTCGGCACCACCCCCGACCCCCCGACTCCCAAGTGAGGACCAAGCCGATGAGTTACCACCGCCTTATGCCCGCCGCGACGCTCGTCCTGCTGCTGACGCTCGGCGGCTGTATTTCGGTCAAGACCCCGGAAAAGCCAATCGAGATCAACCTGAACGTCGTCATCCGCCAGGAAGTCGTCGTCCGGTTGCAGCGCGACGTCGAACAATTGATCCAGTCGAATCCCGGCGCGTTCCCCGGGACGAAGCCTTCGACCCCGCCGAGGCCGCGATAATGAAACAGTTGTTGATCGGTGCCGCGCTGGCGCTTCTCCCGGGCTCAGTGACGGCGCAGGATGCGGTGATCGCGGCGCGCACGAGCGGGATCGTCGGCGAGCGCTACGACGGCTATTTGGGCGTGGTCGGTATGCTGACGCCGTCGCTGCGGTCGCAGGTCGCTGCGATCAACATCAAGCGCCGCGCCTTGTTCAGCGATTTGGCGGCGCGGCGCGGGGTAACGGCGCAGGACGTCGGAGTGGCGGCGGCGTGCACGCTGCTCGGGCGAATCGCGGTAGGCGAGGTGTACCAACTGTCCGACGGCGAGTGGCGCCGCCGCGCGAGCGGTGAAACGGCGCCGCGCCCGGCCTATTGCGGCTGAGCGACCTTGAAGCTCAAGCGATAGGCGGGCTTGAGCGCGGCGCGCATCGCCGCGGTGACCGGGACGACGACATCGTAACTGCCTTCGGCATAGGGTCCGGCGACGCCGTTCGGTGCGACAATGCGCAGCAGGTCGAAGCGGCGATCGGTATTGCTGTCCGTCGGGACGATCGCCAATTTGTCGAACCGCGGACAGGAGGTGAAGGCCCCGCCGCTCGGCACCGCGCCACCGCGACGTTTGGCGCGCTCCTCATCGAGCTTGGCGCAATATGGCGCGCGGACGAGGGTCTGGAGCGCGCTCGATGCACTAAACAGGCGCTCGACCTTAATTTCGGCGCGCGCCGATCGGTCCCACAGCAGGCCTTCGGCGCCATGGCTGGGGGGCGGGTCGCCGGTGAACACCAGCGTCCGCCCGTCGAGCGAGAGCAAGCGTCGCGATTGGCCCGCGCTCGTCCAGCGGCGGCTGTACTGATGCCCGTTGAATGGGCGCTTCATAGCAAGCGCCTCGGCACGATCGGCCTGCGCGGTGGTCGCTGCGGCGCGCCACGAGGTTTCGAGATCGCCGCGCAACCGCAGGACGAGCGCGGGGATCGCGGTCGCCTCGGCCGACCAGGCATAGTTGAACTCGACCAGATCGCCCTTATTCCCGAAGGCATAGGGTGAGGTGCGGGCGAATGGCACAGCGCAGCTGGTGAGCGCGAGCGCGAGCGGGGCGAGGATCAGGATGTGCTTCATGGCGCGACAACCCGCGCCCGCGTCCGACGTTCCGTCAGCGGTTGACTATCATTGCCCGCCTTCATAAAGGGACGGCGCCTTGGTGGGGTTGGACGCCGCCATGTTCCTTGCCTTTTGCGGCTGCGCTTTTTCGAGTGTCGCCGCGCATATTCGGAGTTGGGCACATGGCCGGAGACGATCGCGACGAGGTTCCATTGTCCCCCCGGGACGCACGCCTCTCCTCGCTCGACGAGCGATTGAAGCACGCTGAGCGGGTGGAAGGCGAGCGGAGACCAAATCCGGTCGATTCCTTGGTGATCGTGCGATCACGGGGGATGCGGGTGGCGCAGGGACTGGTCGGAATGCCGTTGGGCGGTGCCCTCATCGGCTGGCTGCTCGACCGGCTGTTCGATACAGCGCCGTGGATCATGCTGGCGCTGATGTTCATCGGCTTCGCGGGTGCAGTCTGGGACGCGATGAAGACCTTCGGCCAAGGCGGCGACAAGGACGCAGGGAAGTGAATAGTGGCGGCTGAGACCAAGATCGACCCCATGCATCAGTTCCAGATTGACCCGATCTTCGGGCAGCTGGGACAGAATAATCCGTTCGCTTTCACCAACAGCTCGTTGTGGATGCTGGTCCTGCTCGCGCTGATCACAGGATTTATGATCCTGGGGATGAAGCGCCAGCTAATTCCCGGCCGCTGGCAGGTAGCAGCCGAAGGGTTGGTCGGCTTCCTCGATTCGATGGTCATGACGAGTATCGGACCGGATGGTCGCCGATACCTGCCGTGGGTGTTCACCGCCTTCATATTCATCCTGTTCGCCAATTTCGTCGGGTCGATGCCGTTCGCGATCGTCCCGGGGGCGCATCCATTCACGGTCACCAGCCAGTTCACGGTCACCGGGGCGATGTCGATCATCAGCTTCCTGATCGTGCTCGGCGTCGGCTTCTGGAAGCATGGCCTTCACTTTCTGTCCTTGTTTTGGCCCAAGGGTATGCCGGTCGCTCTTAAACTGCTGATCGCACCGATCGAGTTCATCAGTTTCCTCGTTCGCCCATTCAGTCTTGGTCTTCGACCCTTCATTGCGATGTTCGCGGGACATATCTTGCTCGAAGTATTCGGCAATTTCATCGTTCAGGGCTTGAATGCCGGTGGCGCCGGATACGTGGTTTCGATTTTGTGCTTCTTGTTCGTCGCGTTCATCAATGCGCTGGAACTGCTGGTCGGCGCGATTCAGGCCTATGTTTTCGCGCTTTTGACGTCGATGTACATCAACGACGCAGTCAACCTTCACTAAGATTTTCGTCTTTCTTTAAGGAGTAATGCAATGGAACTCGCTTCTGCACAGGTCATCGGCGCCGGTCTCGCCGCCATCGGCGTCGGCGCTGCGGCCGCCGGCGTCGGCATCGTCTTCGGTTCGTTCCTTCAGGGCGCGCTGCGCAATCCGGGCGCGGCCGATGGCCAATTTCCCCGGCTGATCTTTGGCTTCGCCGCCGCCGAGTTGCTCGGCCTGATGGCGTTCGCCGTCGCCATGATCATCCTCTACGCGCGGTAAGCTCGTTCGCGGCAGGGTTTGCCCTGTCGCCAAGAGGTGCACATGCCACAGCTAAACCAGCTCTCCGATGTCATCCTGTCGCAGCTCTTCTGGCTGACGATGACGCTTGGCTTCATCTATTTCGTCATTGGCCGCGGCATGGTGCCGAGGATCCAGTCGACGGTCGACAAGCGCGATCAGCAGATCGCCGCGGACATTGCCGCCGCCGAGCAGGCACGCGTCGAAGCCGATGCCACCGAGGAAGGCTATCGGCTGCAGATGGACCTGAGCCGCGGCGAGGCGATGAAGCTGACCGCGGCTGCCACTCAAACCGGCGCCAAGTCTACCGGGCAGCGTGCCGCTAAGGCCGATGCGGCCAACAGTGCCAATCTCGACAAGGCCAAAGCGCGCATCCGTGCGGCGAGCGAGAAGGCCCGCGCCGATATCGAAAAGGTCGCTGCGGAAATGACCCAGGACATCGTCAAGAAGATCGCCGGGCTGACCGTTGGCGGCGAAGAGGCCGCTGCGGCGGTGAAGGCGGCAGTTCACCATGACTGAGCCCGTTACCCACGCCGCGACCGAGGTTCCGCACGAAGTCCATGCCGAGCCAACCGCTTGGGGTTTGACACCGGGGGCTTGGGTGGCGGTGGCGATGATCGCGGTGTTCGCCATTCTCATTTGGAAGCGTGTCCCCGCCGCGATCGGCAAGGCGCTCGATGCCAAGATTGCGACAATCCGCGAGCAGCTCGACGAAGCCAGTGCGCTGCGCAGGGAAGCCGAGGCGCTGAAGGCCGAATATCAGGCCAAGGCCGATGCCGTCGAGGGCGAAGCCGCAGCGATGATTGAGCGGGCGCATAGCGAGGCCGAGGACATCATCGCCAAGGCAGAAGCCGAGGCCGCAGCCTTGGTCGAGCGCCGCGCGCGGATGGCCGAGGACAAGATCGCCGCCGAGGAACGCGCCGCGATCGACGAGATCCGCGCCACCGCCGCGCGCGTCGCAACTGCCGCGGCGGCCTCGCTGATCGCCGATCGCAATGATGCGGCGAGCGACGCCCAATTGGTCGATCGGGCGATCGCCGGGCTGTAACCGGCGCGCTTATATTCATTAAGATTGGGCCCGGAGGGAGACCTCCGGGCCTTTTGCTTCATGCTTGCGGTTGCTGCATACTCTTGGCGCTGACGCCCTCGAGCGCTTCAGTGGCAGCGGCTTGGTCGGCTTCGCGGCTGAGGTCGCCAAGACTGACCATCCCCACCAGCCTGTCGTCAGCGTCGAGCACGGGGAGGCGGCGGACTTGCGACTGGCTCATCTGGTGAGCGACGGCATGCGCGTCGTCGCTGTCGCGCGCGCAGATGATGTCGCTGCTCATCAGGTCGCGCACGCTGCACTCGGGCCCCTTTCCCGCAGCGACGCCGCGCACCGCAATGTCGCGATCGGTGATCATGCCGATGACTTTACCTCCTTCGCATACCGGGATTGCCCCGGTATCGGCCGACAGCATGAAGGCGGCGGCATCCCTTGCGGTCTGATCGGGTCCGACGGTTTCGAGGCGGGTAGTCATGAGGTCGCGAATGGTGGCCATAATCTGTCTCCCTTGAACATGAAGGCTCAAGGGGCAAACGAGCGGCGTTTACGCGACGTTCCGCTGGTTAAGGCACATTCTCGGTAAGCAGATCGTAGGTCGCGACCAGTTCGTCCTTCTGGTTGAAAATTTCCACCGCCCAGCGCACCACGCCGGTCTCCTCGCTTTTGAGCGATTTCGACCGCACGGTGAGTTCGACGCGCATTGCATCGTCGGGATAAAGCGGGGTCAGGAATTTGAGATTTTCAAGACCCGTATTGGCAAGCACGGGCCCCGGATCGGGATCGACGAACAGCCCCGCGGCGAAGCTCAGGATAAGATAGCCGTGAGCGACACGGCCGGCGAAAATCGGCGACGCCTTGGCCGCTTCCTCGTCCATATGGGCGTAGAAATTGTCCCCGCTGAAGGCCGCGAAATGCTCGATGTCGGCGACCGTCACGGTGCGGCTTGGCGTCTTGAGCGTGTCGCCGATCGCCAGCTCGCTCATCCGTTTGCGGAACGGGTGCGCGACGAGGAATCGCTTGGGCGCGTCCGGGATATATTGGCTAGTGATCGCAGCAATCATCGCGGGGTTCGATTGCAGCGCGGTGCGCTGCATATAATGCTTGACCCCGCGCACCCCGCCCATCTCCTCCGACCCGCCCGCGCGCCCGGGGCCGCCGTGGACGAGCACGGGGAGCGGGCTACCGTGGCCGGTACTTTCGGCGGCATTGTCGCGGTTGATGACCAGCATTCGGCCGTGGAACGGCGCCGCGCCGAGGATGAAGTCGCGCGCCGCTTCGGGGCTGTAGGTGAACAGCGACAGCGCCAGGCTGCCCATCCCGCGGTTGGCCAAAGCCACGGCATCGGCGAGGTCGGAATAGGGCATGATCGTCGCCACCGGGCCGAACGCCTCGACGTCGTGGACCGCGCTCGCCACCCACGGATCGTCGGCGCGCAGCAGGATCGGGTTGATGAACGCCCCGCCGTCGGGGCCGACCGAAGCTTCGAGATTGCCCGAGACGATGCGGGCTCCCGCCGCGACCAGCTTGGCGATCTGCCCGCGCACATCGTCGCGCTGCGCGCACGACACGAGCGCGCCCATCCCGTTTGACTTGTCGCGCGGGTCGCCAACGGTCATCGCGGATAGCTTGGCGGCGATCGCATGTTCGACCGCGCCGAGGAAGGCGGCGGGGGTGATCGCGCGACGGATCGCGGTGCATTTCTGCCCCGCCTTGACGGTCATCTCATTGACCACTTCGGCCACGAAAAGGTCGAACTCTGGCGTGCCAGGAGCGGCGTCGGGGCCGAGGATCGAGGCGTTGAGGCTGTCTTGCTCGGCGACGAATTTGACACTTTCGCGCGCGATCACGGGGTGCGAGCGCAACTTCAACGCGGTCGAGGCCGAGCCGGTGAAGCTAACCACGTCCTGCCCGGTCAGATGATCGAACAGGTCGCCGACCCCGCCGACGATCAGTTGCAGCGCGCCGTCGGGAAGCAGCTTGCTGTCGATCATGATCCGCACCGCCGCCTCGCACAGATAAGCGGTCGAACTGGCCGGTTTGACGATCGCCGGCATTCCCGCGAGCAAGGTCGGGGCGAGCTTTTCGAGCATCCCCCAGACCGGGAAATTGAACGCGTTGATATGCACCGCCGCGCCCTGGAGCGAAGTGTAGATGTGCTGGCCGACGAAGCTGCCCTGCTTCGACAATGGCTCCAGGGCGCCGTCGAGCAGCACGTGCGCGTCGGGCATCCCAGCGGGGGCGATGGCGCGGCGGATCGCGGTGCATTTCTGCCCCGCCTT